>JADGNP010000685.1 GCA_017883425.1 Candidatus Sulfotelmatobacter sp.
CTTTGGCAAAGCCTCAGTTGCGCTGGCGCGGTGCTTGGGCAACGAAGGCGGTCCCATGCCGGATCAGAGTGCTTATGAGCCGTTGTTCCGCAGCGCATCGGACGTGCTGGCGAACTATCGCGCGCTGTTGAGCGTGAAAAAGATTGTGCCCGAGGAGTTGGCGAGCATAAGCGCGGAGTTCAAGCCGAAAGCCGCGCCAAAGACCAAAGGGACCAAGCCTGCGCAAATGAAGCCGGCGCAAGACAAGAAATGATCCGAACGTTTTCCTGGGTTGCACTGGCAGGTAGAACCGAGCGGCTTGCATCAAAATCTGAACTCAGCCATCTAATCTGCAACGACATAATCCATGAGCGAAACTCGAGATGTTGTCATCATCGGGTCCGGATGCTCCGGACACACTGCCGCTCTCTACACGGCGCGCGCCAACCTGAAGCCGCTGGTCATCGAAGGCCACGAGCCGGGCGGACAACTCTCCATGACCACGCTGGTCGAGAACTTCCCCGGATTTCCAGAAGGCATCGTGGGCCCGCAGTTGGTCGAGAACATGCGCAAGCAAGCCGAACGCTTCGGAGCCGAATACCGTATGGCGCATCTCACCAGCGCCGACCTCAGCCAGCGGCCGTTTCTGCTGCATTTAGGCGTTCATCAAGTCCACGCCCAGACTCTAATTATTGCCAGCGGCGCCTCAGCGCGTTGGTTGGGTTTGCCCCATGAGCAGCAGCTCATCGGCCACGGTGTGTCCTCCTGCGCAACCTGCGACGGTTTCTTCTTTTCCGGGAAGGAGATTGTCGTGGTCGGCGGCGGAGACTCCGCCATGGAGGAAGCGCTCTTTCTGACTCGCTTCGCGACCAAAGTGACGGTGATCCACCGTCGCGACGCCTTCCGCGCGTCGAAGATCATGCTGGATCGCGCGCAGCACCACGAGAAGATTCAGTTCCTGCTCAACACGGTGGTGGAAGACGTTTACGACGTCGGCCAGAAGGAAGTCACCGGACTCAAATTGCGCGATGTGAAGACGGGCAAAGTCTGGGATTTCCCCACCAGCGCGCTGTTTCTCGGCATCGGCCATGAGCCCAATGCGAAGATGTTTGCCGGCCAGCTCGACACCGATGCCGATGGTTACCTCAAGACCCACAACTACGTGTTCACGCGCGTTCCCGGCGTCTACGCGTGCGGTGACGTGCAGGACCGCCGCTATCGCCAGGCCATTACCGCCGCCGGCACCGGTTGCATGGCGGCCATGGAAGTGGAAAAATTCCTGGAAGAACACGGCAAATGAGTCACATTTCGAACGTGGCGATGGTTACCATAGTTCTTCATTCCAGGGCGACGTTAGCTTAGAGCAATCTGTAGTCCCCTGCCCCGCAAGAGTCACTCCCCTGAGCGTTCTAACCGGGATAGCCTGAGAGTGGTCGGGAAGAGCCTTTCCGTCCGGCTTCTGCGCCGATAAATCACTTCTCCGGCACTTAGGGAGGGTTACCTTCATGAACGCTCGCTTCGTCTGTTTCCTCCTCTTTTGTGGCAGCCTCTATGCGCAGCAGGCTTCCCAACCATCACTCACTATCTATAACCAGGATTTCGCTGTCGTCCGCCAGGAACTTCCCCTCGATCTGAAGTCCGGCGAAAACCTGATCAATGTGAGCGATATCACCATGCACCTCGAGCCCGACTCGGTGATCTTGCGGGACCCTGCAGGCAAACATAACCTCCATGTGCTGGAGCAGAACTACCGCGCCGACCCCGTTTCGGAGTCGCTGCTGCTTTCACTCTATGAAGGTAAGACGCTCGATTTCCAGGTCGACCCACAGGGAGCGCAAATCATCAAGGGCAAAGTCATCCGCAGCGGCTACACACCGCACAACTCTTTCGCCATGAACCGCTACGGCCAGGAGTATTACCAGGGACAGATGGCGGGTGCCGCGGCCACACCCGTCATCGAGGTCAACGGCCAGTTGCGCTTCAGTCTTCCAGGAACGCCGATCTTTCCCAGCCTCACCGATGACACTATTCTGAAGCCGCGCCTGGAGTGGGTGCTGGCCACCGACAAAGCGGGAAAGTTTCCCGCTGAGTTCTCCTACGTTACCGGCGGCATGAGCTGGCAGGCGGACTACAACATCGTCGCCCCTGAGAAGGGAGACCTCGTCGATATCGTCGGCTGGGTCACCATGGACAACCAAAGCGGCCGTACCTTCGAGAACGCCCGCATCAAGCTCATGGCCGGCGATGTAAACAAGATTCAGCCTGGGATGGCCGGCGGGATCGCCATGCGGATGGCGGTCAATTCAGCCGCAGACATGGTGGGTCCGCCGGTCACCGAAAAAGCCTTCGATGAATACCACCTCTACACACTCGAACGCAGCACGACTCTGCGTGATCGCGAAACCAAGCAGGTGGAGTTCATCCGAGCCCCCGGTGTAAACACAAAGCAGGTCTACATCTACGATGGCGCCAAGATCGATGCCAATCGCTACAACGGCTGGAACTGGGAGAACATCCGCAACGATCACTCCTACGGCACCGAATCCAATCCCAAGATTTGGGTGATGCGCGAGTTCGTCAACGCACAGTCCAATCATCTCGGCATGCCGTTACCGAAAGGCCGCGTGCGCTTCTACCGCCGCAATGACGACGGCCAGGTCGAATTCAC
>JADGNP010000193.1 GCA_017883425.1 Candidatus Sulfotelmatobacter sp.
TCAATGGGTTCAACCTTAATTGCAGTTTCCGCCATTCATAAGAAGCATGGCTACATCCCCTGAGGGTACAAAACCGGCAGTAAAGGTCTTCGTCGCCACGACGGTGATGCTGACCTTCATCTCGTTCTGGCGCGCTGCCGCCATCGTCCTGTCCGACCTGGCCTCCTCCGCCTACTACGCGGGCGGCGACGCCGAGAAGGTCATCGGCAAGAGCGCACCCTGGTTCATCCTCGCGGTCATGCTGTTCAGTTACGCCGTCCGTGCACTCTACATTGAGTCCAGCAGCATGTTCGTCCGTGGCGGCGTCTACCGCGTCGTCAAAGAGGCCATGGGCGGAACCCTGGCCAAGTTTTCGGTCTCGGCGCTATTGTTCGACTATGTGCTGACGGGTCCCATCAGCGCGGTGGTGGCAGGCCAGTATCTGGCGGGCTTTATTGAGGATGTGGCGCGGTACCTGGGCCACCCGTTCGCGAGATTTCCCGAAAACACTTTTGCCGCCTGTTTTGGCGCGGTCGTCGCGATCTACTTCTGGCGGAAGAATACCCAGGGAATCCACGAGTCGAGCCAGAAGGCCGTCCAGATCATGATCATCACCACGGTCATGGTCGTGCTCCTGATCATTTGGTGCACCGTTACAGTTTTAAAGATTCCCGTTCACCTTCCCCCAAGCCCTTTCATACCGGGCGTTGTTCCGCTGAACAAAGAGTCGCTGGGATGGCTGGATGGCACTTGGATAGGCCACCTGACGTTCATCATTCTGTTCGTCGGCTTCGGGCATTCGGTACTGGCCATGAGCGGTGAAGAGACGCTGGCTCAGGTGAACCGCGAGATCGCCCACCCCAAGCTGAAGAATCTGGAAAAAACCGGCCTGGTGATCTTCATCTACAGCCTGCTGTTCACCTCGCTGGTATCGTTCTTCGCCGTGATGATCATTCCGGACAGCGTCAGGCAGGCTTATTTCGGGACCCTCATTGGCGGGATATCCATATTTCTGGTTGGTCACGAGTGGGCGAGGCTGGCGTTCCACGGCTTTGTCGTGTTGGTCGGCGTCCTGATTCTGGCAGGGGCTCAGAATACTTCCATTGTCGGCGCCAACGGGGTGCTGAATCGTGTCGCTGAAGACGGCGTCCTGACTTCCGCTTTTCAGAAGCCCCACCCGCGCTTTGGCACCAGCTACCGCATCATCAACCTGATCGTGGGCTTGCAGTTGCTTACGATCTTGCTGACCCGCGGCAACGTCTTTACCTTGGCGGGCCTGTACGCGTTCGGCGTCATCTGGAGCTTCGCCATGATGTCGCTCGCCGTTCTTGTGCTGCGCCACAAGGAACCCAGCGGACGTCTCTGGAAAGTGCCCGGGAACATCCACATCGGCGAGCGCGAAATCCCGGTGGGCGTGATCGTCGTTGCCGCGGTGTTGTTTACCACCGCCATCGTGAATCTGCTCACCAAGCGCGAGGCGACGATCGGCGGCGTCGCCTTCAGCGCGCTGTTCTTCGTTATCTTCACGTACTCCGAACGTCGTGTTGCCCGCGAGCGCCAGGGGAAGGTCGAGAGCCTGGATCAGTTCCGCGTGTACGGGAATCAGGAACTCGGCAGTGGCGCCATGGGAGTGCGTCCGGGCAATGTTCTGGTTGCCGTGCGCGATCCCCGCAATCTCTATTATTTGCGGCACATCCTCAGCCATACCCATACTGGCAAGCAGGATGTCGTGGTCATGAGCGCCCGCCTGTATCATCGCGAGCACAGTTTCAGCGGCAGTGCGGTCTTTGAGGCGAGCCAGGTATTCGACCACTACGAGCAGGAACTCTTCACCGCGGCCGTAGCTGTGGCCGAAAAGGAAGGCAAGCCCATCTCCTTGCTGGTTGTGCCCGCGACCGATGTGTTCGAAGCCATCATGGTGACCGCGCAGCGTCTCGACGCCAGCCGCGTCGTCTGCGGGCTTTCCAACAAGCTCACCGCCGACGAGCAGGCCAAGCTCACCGGCGACGCGTGGGAGCGGTTGCCCGAGCCGCGTCCGCGCCTCACTCTGGAAGTGTGCGCCCCTGACGGATCCGTTCGCGAATACGCGCTCGGGCCCCACACCCCCCGCATGCGCCCGCAGGACGTCGAACTCATGCACCAACTCTGGCTCAACATCACCGCCGATCCCAAGTTCGCCGGGACCCACCACTACCACATCGTGTCCCTCGCCCTGGAAGAACTGCAGCGCGAGTTGACCACCGAGCAACGCGCGCAGCTCCTGCAAAAACTGCACGACGAGATGAATCGCTCTAACCCGCTATGAATCAAAACTAACGGGAGGACCAGCATCGCAAACTGGGGTGAGCCACAGCTAGCCTCTGAGCATACTCTCCAGCGATGCCCGCAGGCTGCTGAAGCGGAACGGATATCCACTCATCACCAGCTGGGTCGGTTCGACGCGCTGGCTGCCCAACAGAACAGTCTCTCCCATTTCGCCAAAGGCCAGCTTCACCACGAAGGCCGGCAGGGGAAAGATTGCGGGCCGCGAGAGCACGCTGGCCAGCGTCTCGGTGAATTCCTCGTTCGTCACCGGCTTGGGGGCGACCATGTTCACCGGGCCTTGCAGCAGATCGCTCTTCAGGATGTGATGCATCGCGCCCACCATGTCCTGCACGTCAATCCAACTCATCCACTGCCGCCCGTCTCCGATCTTCCCGCCCACGCCCATCTTGAACGGCGTCAGCATTTTTCCCAGTGCGCCGCCCTTCGGGCTCAGCACAACCCCCGTCCGCATGTGCACTGTGCGGATGCCCGCAGCGGCCGCAGCTTGCGTCGCCGCTTCCCACTCGCGGCACACGTCGGGAAGGAACCCGCTGCCGGGCGCACTTTCCTCGCTTAAGAGTTCATCACCCCGGTTGCCGTAATACCCAATCGCAGAACTACAGACAAACACCTGCGGCTTGTCTTTCGCCTGTGCCAGAGCTCGCGCTAGATTATTCGTGCCCACAACCCGGCTGTCGTGGATTCTCGCCTTTTTCGCCGCAGTCCACCGCCCGACGATGGTCTCCCCGGCGAGATGGATCACTGCATCGAAGCCGGAGACTGCGTCCGGGGCAATCGGCTTTGAAGGATCCCATGAGATCTGTTCACCGCCCTTGGCCGGTCCGCGCACCAGGCGCACTACGTCGTATCCACCTGTGTTGAGGGAAGGAAGAAGAGCGGCCCCGATCGGCCCGGAAACTCCGCTGACGAGAATTCGAGAGAGCATGGCTGACAAGTTGTCACTCTATCAGCTTGCCGCCCCACTCACCAAAGCTGCGTCCAATTCGAAGGATTCAACGCATCTGAAACGGGAATGTAGCGGACTTCACGATCCGAAGAAACGACTGAAAACTACACCCAAAGAACGACGGAGGAAGGTATGGAAGAACTTTGGATTCGTATCAGGGCACGCCTTGCAGGCGTGCCGCAAGCGCCGCAATAGCGAAGTTCGTTGCGTTTGCCCTCTCCACCCGAAATTGGCTCCCTCCACGGGCTATAATCCTTCATGGCGAGCTTGCGCCAACAGATCGCTACCACTGCCCTCACGCTGACCAAGTTCCGCGACTTGATGAAGCGGATGCAGGAGAACCGTCCGCAGGACGATCTCACCATCATCAAAAAGGCCTACGATTACTCCCTGAAACATCACGAAGGCCAGAGCCGCGCCTCCGGGGACCCCTACCTGGTCCACCCACTCGAAGTCGCTCTCGTCCTCGCCGAAATGAAGATGGACCCGGTTGCCGTTGCCGCCGGCCTGCTGCACGACTCGGTCGAAGACACCTCCGTCACCATCGTCGACATCCGCAAGGAATTCGGCGAGCAGGTGGCCCACATCGTCGAGGGCGTCACCAAAATCAGCAGGATTGACTTCGCGACCCGCGAAGAGCAGCAAGCCGAGAACCTGCGCAAGATGATGCTGGCCATGGTCGATGACATCCGCGTGGTGCTCATCAAGCTGGCCGATCGCCTGCACAACATGCGCACCCTGGAACATTTGCCTGCCGACCGCCAGCACAAGATTGCCGAAGAAACGCTGGAGATCTATGCCCCCATCGCCCACCGCCTCGGCATGGGCAAGATTCGCGGCGAGCTCGAAGACTTGGGCTTTCGCTTCCTCGATCCCCTCGGCTACGAGCAGGTCGAAAAATCGGTCAATGCCCGCCGCAAGCAGGGCGAGGCCTTCCTCGCCAAAATGGAGCAGATCATCACCGACAAGCTCAAAGAGGCGGGCATCCAGGCGCGCGTGGAAAGCCGCATCAAGCGCCTGTTCAGCATCCACAAAAAACTGCAGCGCCAGCGCATCTCGGTGGAGCAGGTCTACGACCTCTGCGCCATGCGCGTCGTCACGCGTTCGTTGCAGGATTGCTACGCCGTTCTGGGCATCATTCACAACCTGTGGCGTCCGGTCCCGGGGCGCATCAAGGATTTCATCGCCATGCCCCGGCCCAATTTTTACCAGTCGCTGCACACTTCGGTGATCACGGAAGACGGCACGCCGTTTGAAATCCAGATCCGCACTGAGGAAATGCACAAGATGGCGGAGGAAGGCATCGCCGCCCACTGGAAATACAAAGACGGCCCAGTCTCAGCGCAGGACGAGCAGCGCCTCGCCTGGTTGCGGCAGGTGGTCGAGTGGCAGCGCGATGTCAGCGATCCCAACGAATTCCTTTCCACCTTGAAGGTCGATCTCTATCCCGAAGAGGTCTACACCTTCACGCCCAAAGGCAAAGTCGTAGTCCTGCCGCGCGACGCCACGCCGGTAGACTTTGCGTACAGCGTTCACACCGAGGTCGGTCACACCTGTATCGGCGCCAAAGTGAATGGTCGGATGGTGCCACTGCGCCATAAGCTGCATTCGGGCGACATCGTCGAGATCCTCACTCAGCCCGGCCATAAACCCAGTCGCGACTGGTTGGGGCTGGTCAAGTCGTCGCGCTCCCGCAACAAGATCAAGCACTGGCTCAATGTTCACCAGCGCGAACGTGCCATCGAAATCGGACGCAAGCTGATCGAGAAAGAAGCGCGCAAGTACCGCATCGCGCTCAAAGAACTGAAGGATGAAGAGCTGCAGAAAGTCGCCTCCGGTTACGGCCTGGGCAAGGCCGACGACCTCATGTCCGGCATCGGCTACGGAAAATATTCCGCGCGGCAGGTCCTGGCGCGCCTGCTGCCTGCCGGGGCGACGCACTCCATTGCCGGGGACATCGAATCCGAGGGCTTGACGTCGCATCCCGGCGGCATCGCCAGCGTGGTGCGCCGGGTCTTCGGCGATCACAACGCCATCACCGTTCTCGGACAGGGCGACATGATGGTCTACCGTGCCCGATGTTGTAATCCCATCCGTGGAGAAAGCATCGTCGGCTACATCACGCGCGGCAAAGGCGTGGCCGTGCATTCGGTCCACTGCCCCAACGTTACGAACCTGATGTACGAGCCAGAGCGCCGCATCGATGTCGAATGGGCCCGCGACGAGAGCACCCCGACCGCCTATCCCGTGAAACTGACTGTCTTTTGCGACGATCGCTTCGGCATGCTGAAGAGCATTACCGGAGTGATCGGCGACGCCAAGAGCAACATCCGCAACATCGCCGCGCATACCTCCAACAGCCAGGCCAGCGTCGAAGTCGTCCTCGACATTGCGGATCTGAAGCACCTCGAGCAGATCATCGCCGGCCTGCGCAAAATCCCCGGCGTCCACGAAGTGCAGAGACTGCAGAAAATCTAAGGACAGTTGTCAGCAGTCAGTTGTCAGTAGTCAGTTGCCACCCCACCCAAGACGCCCGGTGATCGCACTCGTTCCCCTGTGATACTCTGTGCCCTCTGTGGTTTTGTTCTTTCTGACAACTGACAACTGCCTTTATGCGCGAAATCATTTCTACCAAAGACGCCCCTCTAGCCATCGGCCCCTACTCGCAGGCGATCAAAGCCAACGGGTTTGTCTTCGTCTCGGGACAGGTGGCCATCGATCCCGCCACGCAGCAGGTGATCGCGGGAGACGTAGCCGCGCAGACCGACCGCGTCCTGCGCAATCTGTCGGAAATTTTGGAAGCCGCCGGCAGCGGCCTGGGGAAGGTTGTGCGCTCGACGGTCTTCCTGAAGAACATGGGCGACTTCGCCGCCATGAACGCCGTCTACGGTAAATACTTCAGCACCGCGCCACCCGCGCGCTCCACCGTCGAGGTCGCGCGTCTGCCGAAGGATGTGCTCGTGGAAATTGACGTAATCGCACTGGCATGACAAGAAAGCCAACCACAGAGAAAACAGAGAAGCACAGAGGAAACGCAAGGCTTCTGTGCCCTTTGTGGTTAAGATTTGTTTGGAGGAGCCAAGCATGACGAAGAAGGGAATCACTGGAATCGCCGCAGTCGTCCTAACCGCCCTTGTTGTCTGTGCGCAAACGCCCACCCACAAACCCGTTCAGGCCGTTCGCCCCAACACCAACGCTCCCACCAAAGTCACGGGGGACGGGGTCAAGACCGACTCCGGCCTGCAGTACTGGGACATCAAAATCGGCCTCGGCCCCTTCGCCAAAGCAGGGGACCACGTGAAGGTGCACTACACCGGATGGCTCACCACGGGCAAGAAGTTCGACAGTTCGGTCGACGCACACCAGCCCTTCGACTTTACGATCGGCAAGGGCGAGGTCATCAAGGGATGGGAGGAAGGCGTAGCCGGGATGAAGGTCGGCGGCAAGCGGCAGTTGCGCATCCCGCCGCAACTGGCCTATGGTGAGGCTGGCCACCCGCCGCAGATCCCGCACAACGCCACGCTGATCTTCGACGTGCAGTTGCTCGCCGTGAAGTAAGAAATCGTAACCACAGAGGACACAGGGGACACGGAGGAGGGCCCGTGAATTCCTCAGTGTCCTCTGTGGTTGATTTACGCTTTGACGACTTTGCCACTGCGCAGGCAGGACGTGCAGACGCGCATACGTTTCGTGGACGCGCCCACGCGGGCGTGGACTGGACGCAGATTGATGTTCCAGCGCCGCTTGGTGACGTTGTGCGCGTGGCTGATGCGGTTTCCCGCTTGCGGCTTCTTGCCGCAGATATCGCATTGTTGTGCCATGACGACTCCCGAAAAATTCAGATCTTGTAGGGCAAACCTAGATTTTACAGGAACTTGCCCGAATTCAGCAATGCCAACTCGTCGCCCAAAATAGACAAGGCCCCGATCTCTCGGGGCCAAACAAACTGTGGGTACTACAGCACCCTGCGACGCTTTCAGTATAGGTCACCCCTATATCCAGATCAAGTTACTTTTGTAGGAGCTTATCCCTGCTTCGGCTCCCACAGAACCTGCCGCCCCCATCGGAGCGTGGACCCGACGGGATTCGAACCCGTATCTGCGACCGTCGCAGGGTGCTGTGTTCCCGTTACACCACGGGCCCACCTAAAGTCTATGCGCCAACTGCTTCAATGATCACAGTTGGATTTCAGATCCGTCGTTGGCGCCTTCCAAAAGGGGAAAGGCGACAGCCGTCCCCGTCCGATACTCGTTCCATGCAGTCCCCTTCTGCCACCGGCTTTGACTCCGTTGCACCTTACTCTTGAGTCTGGGGTAAGCGTATTGAAGACAATCGAGTCCCTGCCGGAGTCTGTGTCCTAGCTCGATCAGGACTGGAAGAGTGGAAGAAACTGCGCGCTCCAAGCCGCGAAAGCCTGCCCTGAGCGGAGTCGAAGGGCGGCGAAAGAATGCAGCCCACGGCGCAAGCCGGGGGTGGCGAGTGGGGGAAACGAGCGAGCCCCGGAGGGGCGACAGAATAGTTATGACACAGACTCCTGCAAGTTGCTTACTGTTTAAACCTGGCCCGCCTGAGCCTTTGCTCTTCGCCGATGGTTTCTCAGCGAGAACACGTGGTAGAAGCTGCCGATCCCGAAGCAGCCCAGCGCTATCGCCCACGGCACCAACCTCTGTTGCAGCAGATTGAAAGAGCCGAGCACAGCCAGCGGAATGTAGAGCGCCACGCTGGTAATGATGCCGGGCGAATACCTCCGCATGCGGACCACCGCCCGGACGTGAAAAATCGCATTCCAAAACAAGATGGACGTAATCACGAACCAGTTCGCCGCCCCATTTGGCGAACGACCGGCCACCGCGACCAGCGCGCAAACCGCCAGCATGATGGCATTTACGACCACGAGGTAGCGCACGGAAAGGCTCGAAGAAACCTCTGGACGATACCTCGCGTACCATTCCCTGAAGCCGCCCGGATAAACAAACTCTTCAAACACGTGCAGGGAAGCGGCGATCAAAGGACCCGCAAGCCACCACGAAAGTGCCCCGTGCCCGGCAACGCGCTCCCAGCCTGTCGCGACGAAGAGTACTACAGGAATGAATAGAGACACAATTGAACGCCCCTGATTGTAGTACGTAATCCCGCCCCAGCTGGTTCCCGCACGCCCATCCTCGCAATCGCTTATCTGATCGACCACTGGGGCGCTGTGCGATACTGATTCCATGCAGTCCCCGCTCCAAGCCGCCACTGCGGCCACCGATCCCAAGTCGGTCAAGGTGAATCTCACCACCGGTACGGGTGTCGACATCGAGTGGAACGACGGCCACGTCTCGCACTACAACTTCGTTTACCTGCGCGACGCCTGCCCTTGCGCCATGTGCGAGGACGAGCGCGGCAAGGCTGGCCGCCGACCGGGTGATCCCGTTACCGCCGCGCCGGGCGCGCTGCTGATCTTCAAGCCCAATGCCAAGCCCTTATCCGCGGAAGGTGTGGGCAAGTACGCCATCAAGTTCTCCTGGAACGACAACCACGATCTCGGGCTCTACTCGTGGAAGTTCCTGCGTGAAATCTGTCCGTGCGCCGAGTGCAAAGCGGCGCGGGCAGCGGGTTAGCGACGGCCGCCGCGCCATGAGTTCGACTAAACCAATCTCCGCCGTGCAATCCGTCGTAGACGAACTACTGGCGGACCTCCATGCCAAGAGCGGCTGCGAGAAGATCGGACTCACGCGCGAATCCTTCGCGACGATCCTTTGCGAGATCGGCTCGAAACACGCCACGGCAGCGACTTCCGAGACTGAAATCCGCA
>JADGNP010000194.1 GCA_017883425.1 Candidatus Sulfotelmatobacter sp.
GCTCTTCAGCGGCAAGTCCGGCACTGAGAAAAAAGACGCTGCGATGTCTTTCCTGGAGAGTGCGCTGGCTACCGTGGATGCCGTGGCGGCACGGGAGATTGTGGATCCGGAAAAATTCAAGAATGGCGTGTCGAAAATTATTGACGGCACCGTCGATTGCCTGAACGCGTCAACCTGGGCCAAGGGTGGGGTGCAGGCGTCAACGGTCAGCCAGTAGCCGGTAGCTTGCAACGCCTTTCAATTCCGGCCGAGGATGCTGCTTAGATCCTGCTCACTGCGGCTGAGGAGGCTGCGGAAAAACTCGCATTCCGCGCTACAGCGCCTGAAGGCATCGCCTGATACGAATCGTGAGTATTTCCGCAGCCTGTGAGGCCGTAGTCCCCACCCTCTCGCAAGAAACGCGACAAGGGTGGGGCACCCGACCCAACTGCCTTGTCCTTGCGGTCAATTACAATCACCTCGGCCATCGAAAGTTGTCGTTCATATCTAAGGTCTTTTCCGGAGGCTCCCTGTGATCGCTCGCATTCTTGCGGTTTTGCTGCTGCTGGGTTCGGCGCTGGCGCAGAATGTGGTTCACTACACGACCACCACCGCCAATGTGAAATATCTTTTCGCGACGGCCGAACCGGTTTTGCATTTGAAGTCGGGGGACATCCTCGATACCAATACGCTGGACTGTTTTGGCAACGGGCTGAAGAAGCCGGGCGACACGCTCAGCATGGCGACGGGAGACAATCCGCTGGCGGGGCCCTTTTATGTGGAAGGGGCGGAGCCGGGAGACACGTTGGCGGTCAAGATCCTGGACTTGCAAGTGGACGGCGACACGGGTGTGGGCGCGTTCGCGCCGGGATTCGGGGCCATCAACGAGACCAACTACACGCCCATGCTGCATGCGCCGCTGCCGGAGCGGGTGTGGTTTTATCCCATCGACCACACGGCTAACACGGCGACGTTCAAGGCGCTGGACTCGGACTTCTCGGTGAAGATTCCGGTGCATCCGTTCTTTGGGTGTATTGGCGTGGCTCCGGCGAACGGCGAGGCGCGCACATCGGTGGTGCCGGCGGAGTTTGGTGGCAACATGGATTCGCCCGAAGCCAGCGTGGGCAACACGGTTTATTTCCCCGTAAACGTGAAAGGTGGGCTGCTCTACATCGGCGATGGGCATGCTGCCATGGGTGATGGCGAGATTGCGGGCACGGCCATCGAGGTTCCGCTGAAAGCGCGGGTGCAGCTCAGCGTGATCAAGGGACGAACGATCAGTTGGCCGCAGTTCGAGAACGATAACGCCATCATGACGGTGGGCGCGTATCGGCCAGTGGACGACGCGGTGCGCATCGCTTTCACCGAACTGGTGCACTGGATTCACAAGGACTACGGGCTGTCAGAGCTGGATGCGTATGAGCTGCTGTCGAAGGTGGCGAAGATTCATTTGAATGAGATGGTGGATCCGAATTATGTGGTGGTGGCGTCGGTGGAGAAGAAATATTTGCCGGCGAAGAAATAGAACATTTCCGTGAAGGTGCGACATGGGGGGAAACAGCAGGTCCCTCCACTCCGCACGGCCTTCCCTGCGGGAAGGCCGTGCTCCGGTCGGGATGACAGGTTCAGTCGGGATGACAGGTTCAGTCGGGATGACAGGTTCACGCGGGATGACAGGTTCACGCTGAAACATCACGCGCCGGGCGTTTCACCAACGAAAAAGGCCCCACTTCTCGCTAAGAACGCGAGAAATGGGGCACCCGATTTCTTTTGTCTTTGGCCTGCTTAGCCTTTGACGATCTTTTTTGCGGATGGATCCCAGACTGCGACGGACTTGTTGAAATAGGCGAAGTTCGCCAGATGACAGCCGATGGCGGCGTTGTTGCCGAAAACTTCGTTCTCGGCGACGGGCTTGCGCGTGCGCACGGCATTGTAGAAGTTGGCCTGGTGATCGACAGTGTCGTTGTATCCGGGAGGCGTGGCATAGGACTCGCCCTCTTCGTCGATTTTCGACACGAGCGCCGCCGGTTGCGGATGTTCAGCGTGCCACTGCTTCAGGTACTGGTCCCGGAGTTCCTTGGGCCAACCGAAAATCGAATAGCCTTCGGGTTCCGGCCGCGTGTCCTGCGGCTTGTAGGTGAGGGTCGAATCCTTGATGATCATGGTGCCCTTGGTGCCGTAGAAGCCGATGAACTCTCCGCCGTCGTTGTTCAGGTTGCAGCGGAGTGTGAGGCGGCAGTTGGGATAGTCGTAGAGAGTTTCGATCAGGTCGGGGAACTCGCGGCCATCCTTGAAGTGGAAGAGACCTCCGGAGGATTGGGCGCGCAGTGCGGGCTCATTTATACCGGTGATGAATTGGATGCCCGAGAGCAAGTGGACGAAGAGATCACCACCCAGGCCCTCGCCGTAATCGGTGTAACAGCGCCAGCGGAAGAAGCGGACCGGATCAAAGGCGTGCTTGGGGGCTTTGCCGAGGAAGGTATTCCAGTCGATAGTTTTTTCGCTGGCGTCGGGAGGAATGGGATAGACCCAGGCGCCGCTGGGAGAATTGCGGTCCCAGTAAGCGTTGATGGAGAAGACCTCGCCCAGTTTGCCGGAATCGTAAATCTCTTTGGCTTTGGCATAGAGGACGGAACTGACGCGCTGGCTGCCGATCGCGACCATGCGCTTGTTTTTATGAGCGGCTTCGACCATGGCGAATCCATCTTCGACGGTGTGCGACATGGGCTTCTCGCAATAAACGTCTTTGCCGGCGGCGCAGGCATCTTCGAAGATGTGGCGGTGCTGGTGGTCGGTGGCGGCGATGAGGACAGCGTCGACGTCTTTACGATCGAGGATGGAGCGATAGTCCCGCGTGGCAGGGACGCTGGGGTTGTTGACCGCTTCCTGGGCGGCGAGGTGGCGGCTGTCATAAAGGTCGCACACCGCAACGCATTGAATGCCGGGTACCTCGAGAGAAGCCTGAAGATGTTCGCATCCGCGCACGCCGGTACCGATGGAGGCGAAGCGTATGGTGTCGCTGGGAGCGAAGGGACGGGCCGCGGCGGAAAGCAGGTGAGGCTGCAGGATAGTTTTTGCGACCGTAGTGGCGGCGAGAGCGCCAGTGCCGAGGTGAATGAATTGACGACGGGACAGGGGATACTTAGCCATGAGATTCTCCGTCTTTGGATTTCAGTGCTTCCGTGACAGCGCGCACGCTGGCGCGGAGTGCTTACGGAGAGGAATTATTGCACAGGAGCGAGGCAGTTAGTAAAACGATTTTCTAAGGGAGATTATTCTTCTTAGTCCGAGCCGGCCAGAGGCCGACGCTACCGGAAAGGCCCGACACTGACGTGACGTTTCAGGAAAGACTCCAGGCAAGGTTTCGGGAAGCGCTGGAAAACAAGGAGGGAAAAAACGCGGGGAAAAAATTGAAAGGGCCGTGACATTGGTTATGCTCTAGCCACCAGCTCCTGCGAGGGAGCCAACAGCGTGGAGGCATGTACCGTCACGACCCCTTGATGCGATCACTGCTTTCGCAGTTCCAAACCCCAACTGCCCCTCGCAGAGCCGTCGGTTTTTTCAGGTCTGGTCGCCTGGCGGGTCGCCCCGCCCTGCTGATCACTCAGTCTACTTTGGACTGGCTCGTTTTATTGTGCCAACCCTTTCGACCGTCGACGGAAGCAACCTTAACAGAGCAACGAAAAAAGTCAACGCAAACTATTGGTGCAATAGCTTCCTGCAAACCTGTGCATAACCAGAAATGCAAATGGCTGCAAGGCCGGAACTTATCCACAAGAGAGTTTAATTCGTCCGCCTTTTGCACAAAAGCTGCACAGCGCTGGGGCACACCGCAAAATAATGAAAGGGAACCAAATAATCGTCTTGACGGTGGAACGAGATGGGCGCATCTTGCAAACAGCAGCGAAAAGAACCGAAGTGATATCAGAACTCGTGGCCTATGTGGACGGCGGTTGCCTGGGGAATCCGGGGCCGTCGGGCATTGGGGTGGTGATCAGCGGCTGCGAAAGCGGCCCGGTACGCATCGCCAAGTGGATTGGCCGCCAGGACAACAACGTTGCCGAGTATGCGGCGCTGATGGAAGCGCTGCAGTACGCCGTGTCGCGCAAGGCGCATAAGCTCCATGTGTATTCCGACTCAGAAGTGGTCGTCAGGCAGATGACGGGGGAGTACACCTGCCGCAGCCCGCGGCTGTACTCTTTGCACTGGACCTGCCGGAAGCTGGCGCGCTCGCTGAAATTCTCCATCTCGCACGTGCCGCGGGAAAGTAATGCGGAGGCGAACGGGCTGGCGCAGTCGGCGCTGCGGCGGCGAACGGCGTAGAGACGCTGCTTGCAACGTCTCTGCGATGGGAACCTTTCCGGAACTTTTGGCTTAGTACCTCTGCGCGGCGAGTTTCTTGACACCTCGCGCTCTCCGAGCGAGACTCCAAGTACTGCATCCTTATAACTTAGATGAGCTCTGGCGGGCGGATGCGCCCCGATTCCGCCGACTCCCAGGGATGCCCGAACGCGCGCCATGGAACCTTATTCGACTCTCGAACCCACGTCGCCGGGGACCGGCGCGGAGCCGATTGTGGCGGGCGTGGGATCGAAGAGCGCGGAGTTGCATCCGGAGCAGGCAGTGCAGCAGAACGGTTCAATCCGGAGCCCACAGGGCAGCGCTTCGGCGGCCCTCGGCGCAGCGCGTGCTGAGGCCGGCGACACTCTTCGTTCTTCCAACCCGCCTTCTTCAAAGCTTTTTCCCGGCAATCTGACTTCGAGCGTCCGTTTTCCCGGAGAGGATGGGGGGCATTCGCTGGCGGAGATAGCGCAGCGCGATCTCGATGCCGCGCTGCAGTTGCTGACGGACCGAGCACAATACATTACGGGCGCGAGCGGAGCGGCGATCGCCCTGCGGCGCAATGGCAGAAATGACATGCTGTGCCGCGCCAGCACGGGGTCGAACGCGCCGGAGTTGGGCGCGCTGCTTTCGACGGAGTTCGGACTTTCCGGGGAAAGCGTGCGTACGCGCCAGGCGCTGCGCTGTGACGATGCCGAGCGTGACGCTCGGGTGAATCGCGAAGTGTGCCGCCGGATGGGAATTGCCTCGGTGGTGGTGATGCCGGTGGTGAATGACGACGAGGTGCTGGGGGTCTTTGAACTTTTTTCGGGGAAGACGAACGCCTTCGGGGCGCGCGATGTCTCGGCGGTGCAGCGGCTGAGCGAAATGGTCGAAACCGCAGTGCGGCTGGCCCAGGCCACGGAGAATCTGCCAGAGCGGCTGAAGATGCAGGAGACTTCTGCGCCGGAAGGTGAAGAGGCCGAGATTCTGGAAGATCAAGTTCTGGAAGTCCAAGCTCTGGAGGGATCAGTTCTGGAAGACCTTGTTCTGGAAGAGCCCGTTCTGGAAGAGCCGGTCCTGGACGAGCAAGAGCCGGTTCTGGAAGTTGCGGCAGGAGAGGGTGCTGAGAAACCAGGCGCCTTGGGGGCTGAAGCCCTGCCTGAACAGGAAAGCTCGATCGCCGCGCTGGAAGCGCTGCGTCACCCCAAAGCGGATGTTTCAGGGAGTCGTGAAGCCGCAGCGCCGGAGTTGCTGAACGCGACAATCCCCACCCCTTCGACAAGCTCAGGGCAGGCTCTCTTGCAGAAGGCGCGAGAGGATGGGGCAGCCATGGGCGAGGGGACGCTGTCCGCAGAGCCGGAACAGCCGGAAGAGATCGTCCCCGAAAATATTGTCACAGCCCTTCAGCCCGTTCCTCCGCAAGCGGAGGCTGTGCCGGTTCCTTCTTCCGAACCTGCGCCGGCGAAGAAGAAGTTGTTCTGGTCGGCTGCGCTGAATCTTCTGGCCGATGCGGGGAAGCCGGAAGAGGCTGACCAGAGTCATGTTCCACCGGTGTTGAGGAGTCTGCGCAAGTGCGAGGCTTGTGGCTTCCCGGTATCGGCGGGGCGCGTGCTTTGTGTGGAGTGTGAGGAGAAGAAGTGGCGGGGGCAACTGAGAGTTCCGAAGGCGGCGCCTCAGCAGGCTGCCGTGCCGGGTCCGGCTGCTGAAAACCCAGTCACCTCAAGGGCTGAAGCCATCACGGAGAATAGGGGCCCGATCGCAGCGCCGGAAGCGCTGCGCCACCCCAAAGCGGACCCTTCAGCAAACGGTCCGGGCGGTCCGGTTATTCCGGCTGGCGCGGTTGCGGCGGCTGCTAAACCGGAAGCGCGGGCGTTCGCGGCTGCGGCGCAGTCAACTGCGGGCAGCCCTCCCATGCCGGCGACGCAGCGCGCATCCGCTACGGTCGCGGTTTCCAGCGGGGCTGTGCCTACATTGCCGGCGGTGTACGGGAAGGAATCCAAGGAAGGCGCGGGCCCGGCGATGGCTGCGGCACCGGCGTCGAATGCTCCCGCGCGTGAAGCTTCGGCCGAGCCAGCGGCATCGCAGGTTCCGTCCCCGGATTTCGTCTTGAGCGCGGGACTGGAGCCCTCGCAATCGTGGCTGTCGGCGAACAAGTACATTATTAGCGTGCTTCTGGTGGTCGGCGTGGTTGTGGTCGCGGTCTTGGTTCTGCGCTGAGGGAATGTTCGAGAACCTGTGCCGTCCCTTCCCGGACCTGTGCCGGTTTCCCACCTTACACAAGCGCTGAAGTGTGTGCCTGAACACCCACTCTTTCGCCCCGCTGGGGCTCGCTCACCTCCCGCTCGCCACCCACGGCTGCGCCGTGGGCTGCATTCTTACGCCGCGTCGCGGCTGGAGTTTGGCGGCCACTGCTCTCCCGTGATTCAGGTCACACACACTCTCTTGGGGAGCTGTTCCCCGCCAGGTTCTGTACTGGCTGAGCCGCTGAAACCCTTGACAACACAGGCAAGTCTGCTAAAGTGCGAAGAAAGGTTTGCAAACTCCGACACAACGGGCAGGTGCCATGGTCATGAAGAATGTTTATGAAGTATTGCGGCAGAAAGAGATGGAGTTGACCCGCCTGGAGAAGGAAGTGGAGGCCCTGCGACTGGTGGCCCCGCTGCTCTCCGAGGAAAAAGAAATGCTGTCCGATATGGGGAAGCCTGCGCTGGCTACCGCGGTCAACGGACCGCAAGCCACGGCTCGCCTTTCGGTTCCGGCGCCACCGTCGATTCCCGCTCCGCAGCCGGTACGCGCTGCCGGATGGGAAGACACGGCCAAGCGCTGGCCATAAGAGATTGAACAGAACTGTCGCGGTGCCCGCGCCCTGAGGCGTGGGGCATAAGTTCTTGCGGCCCGGGATGCGTCCCGGGCCGAAGTGTTGTGTGCCGAACATGTTCGACGGCTTGAGGGTGGAAGTCCCTTTGACTAACTGATGGAGGTGAAGTCATAGCGAAGCGCAAGGGCGTCGTCGCGAGGCGAGGTCGGAAAGAAGCGTGGAGCAAAAGCGCGAGCCGATGAACAAGGTGAAGGGAATCCGCGGCGACGAGTGGTTCTGCTCGCGCGCCCATGGTCGTCTACGGCGCAATTCTTGATTCTCTGCGGCTCAGTGGATCAGGGTCTCTTGATCCGCCACACACTTCCACTCTCCGTTGAGCTTTACCCAGGTGTCCGTAAATCGTCCGTGGTGGACGAAGGGTTTGCCACTGTCGGTGCCTTTGGTGCGATAGGCACTGGTGACGATGGCGACGTTTCCGTAGAGGTACACGCTGGTCTCTGAGTTGGCGATTTCCTCGGGCTGGAAAGAGCGGTCCTTGACCCCGGCGAGGTACTGGGACTTGTTCTGAAGCGCTCCATGATGATCGACGCTGATGAAGGTGTCAGTCATGATGGCCGCGACCGCGGTGGCGTCGTGGTGGATTTCCGCCTGGTTCCAGGCACTCTCGAGGGCCAGGATCATGCTCTTGTCGCCGGAGGAATTATCGGCATGGTCCTGCGCGACCGTGACCAGAGGTGCCGCCGACAACAGTATGGCGAGTGCCAGGATACGCATCATGGGCCGTCGTCCTTTCAGAGTGTCGAACTGGATCGACTCGCGGCGGCTACGCTCCGACGATCTCGCGTAGCGCGGCCAGGAGGCGGTCGACCTCATCCGCCGTGTTGTAGTGTACGAGACCGATGCGCAGGAAGCCGCCGGATTTCTCGACATCGAGATGCTCGGTCAGGTTCAGGGCATAGTAGTTGCCGTCCCAGGTGAAGAAGCCGCGGTCGCCGAGCTTGGTAGCGAGTTCCAGCGGTGTGTGGCCATCGATTCTTACGGCGAGAGTGGCGCAGCGCTCGTGGAAGCGCGCGGGGTCGGTGATGCCGTAGATCTTGAGGGCGGGAATTTTGAGCAGGCCGGCGATCATTCGCACCAGTAAAGCGCGCTCGTGTTCGTGGATGGCCTCGTAGGCGGCTGCGATCGCGGCGCGGCGTGTGGCGACTTCGGGGCGGGTGCGGCGGCCGAGGTCGGCAATGTACTCCACGCAGGCGGCGATGCCGGCGATGCACTCGTGGTTGAGCGTGCCCCATTCCCAGCAATTCGGAATGGCATTCGTGTTTGGACGAACTTTATAAGGGCGCAGGCGCTTCAGGTGCTCGCGCTTGCCGAAGAGCACTCCCATGTGCGGGCCGAAAAATTTGTAGGTTGAGCACACCAGAAAATCGCAATCGAGCGCGGCCACGTCAATCAGGCCGTGCGGGCCGTAGTGTACGGCGTCGATGTAGGCGAGTGCTCCGGCGGCGTGCGCCAGGCGGACGATTTCCTTGACCGGATTGATCGTGCCGACCGCGTTTGAAGCGTATCCGGCGGCGACCAGCTTGGTCTTCGCGTTGATCTTGGAGGCCAGGTCGGCCATGTCGAGGGTGCAGTCGTCGTCGTGGATCTCGGCCCAGCGGACGGTGATTCCGCGGTCCTCGGCCATGGCGAGCCAGGGAGAAACGTTGGCATCGTGATCGAGACGCGTGACTACGATTTCGTCTCCGGGCTTCAGGTCGCGGCCAATCGCGCGGCTGATGGCGAAGGTCAGCGTGGTCATGTTTGGACCGAAGGCGACTTCGTCGGCGCCGCAGTGCAGGAAGTCGGCCATCGCGGAGCGGGCTTCGGCGATCATGACGTCGGTGTGGCGGCTGGTCGCGTAGGCTCCTCCGGTG
>JADGNP010000686.1 GCA_017883425.1 Candidatus Sulfotelmatobacter sp.
ACATAGCTGTACCTCGTCTCTAGAGAACTTGAATGGCGCTGATTCTCGGAATTATGGATCCGCCCGCGGAGGAAATCACAGGATCAGCCTCGACGTAAAAACGTTCAGGCGAATTGAGATTATAACACGGGGTATAGGACAGGAGTCCGATTGAAAAGACGGGCTGCATGGCGCAGCCCGTCGATGGTTCTCCTCGCTGGCGCGGCGAAGAAGGCGTTTAGGGTAGGTCGGGCAGTACGACGGTTTTCTCCACCCTGACCGATTTCAGGCTCTGGGGATCGAGTCCCAAGGCATGCAGGATAGTCGGTGCAACCTGCGAGGTGACAACCGGAGTCTTTACCACACTGGCTTTCAGCCCCGGGTTGGAGACGATCAGGCCGACGTTGGTGTCGCCGAAACTCAGACCGCCGTGCTCGGCGTTCTTCGCGGTCGAGGTGGTGTAAATGGTGCCGTAGATAGGCTGCACGATGACGTCGGGCGTGCGGTTGTCTTTTAACGGATCGTTGAACTTGAGTTTCAGTTCAGCCCCGCCCAATACTTCATCGATGAACAGCGGAGTGGCATTGCTATTGAGGTAATCCGCAACCTGCTGGGCCATGCTCTGGTCCTGGAGCCAGATCAACGCAACGTCGTCGTCCTGGACAAAACCGCACGGGCCGGTAGCGCAATTCGCAGCGTTGGCAATGGCGATCGCGGCGGGGTTGGTACCGGCATCGGGCAGTTTCGCAACCAGGTCCGCGAAGTGGCCCGGCTTGTTGACCTTGACCGGGTTAATCGGCGACTGGCCGTGCTTGGCGGTGACGATGAACAAAGTCGAGTCGTAAAGACCCTGATTCTTAAGCGCCACAATCATGCTGGCCAAAGCCTGGTCGGTCTTCTGCAGGCCATAGGCGAGAACGGCACTTGGGGTGCCAGCGCCATCCGTGTAACCGCCCGGTTGCTGATTGATCGTTGGGTCCGAGTCGTCAACGCAGCTGTTATCGTAGTTGTCCTTGGCCAGCTTCTGTCCCACGCTAACTCCCTGGAAGTTCATGCCGAAGACCTTGGGAACGCCTGCTGCGGAGTGCCCGTCGTGACTGAGCCCGTTGATCTCGTTGATGATCGCCTGGACCTTTTTCTGATCGTTCTCGACCGTACACACCACGCTGTGGGTGTTGTCGAGTCCGCCGACATTGGTGATCTCCGGCGTATAGAGGTCATTCACACCCTTACCGGAAGGACCGTTCACCAGATCATAGGCGGGGTGTTTGTCCGCCCACGCCGTATGACCGCCCGAAGCCCTGACGACCTCGAAAATGGTATTCGTCCCGATTGCGTCGTGCGGATACACCGCCACACAGTTGCCGTTTTTGTCCAGACGGCGGGGCAGCTTGGTGGGATCAATCACGTTTTGCGAGACGTTCTGCTGGTTGTACAGGTCGATGCTCTCGTCAAAGACGATGGTGTTGCCGCCGTGACCCGCACACGTCGTGTTGGTTGGATCGAAGAAGGTGCGGTCATAGCTGACGTCGTAGAGCAGTCCGCTGGTGATGGGCGTGCCGCCGGTCACCAGGGCAAGCAGGCCTGGAAAGGAATCGGAATTTGCGGGCGTGCGCGCGTTGGAATACGTGATGCCGTGGCGGGACAACTCGGCCAAAGCCGATTTAGGGTTGCTGCTGACATAGCGTGACACGTCGAGGGCGTGCAGCCCGTCAACGCTGATGAGAAGCACATGCTTGATGTTGCCGGATTGTGCCGCGGCAGTTGTGGAAAGCAGGCACGCTAGTACAACCGCGGCCAGCAGAGCGGGGAGAACGCGACGATCGGTCACGGAAAGCCTCCTGAAAAGAATGAAACTGCGGATGGGACTGGGAAGAAGGCTATTGATCTACTATTTCGGGAATGTTAACGGTGGATGAATGGCGTGTTAAAACGAGGTGGAGAGTCGGACGTCCCCGCCACCGGTCAACGGTAATGGAGCGGCATCTTCAGCCGGGTAACGCTCCGCAGGCTTAGTATGAGGTACCCTTGTCGGGAATCCGCCATGACCGCGAACGCTATCGAGCGCCAACTCACTGAACTTGAAGCCTGCCGCTATCGCTTCGGCCGCCACGAAGCCGCTCGCGTCGTGAAGTTACTGAGACGGCTCGACGCCGCGCGCTCTCCTGATCCGGCTTCGCTGATCCGCTTCCATGAAGCGCTACTTTTCCTGCGCGCCTTCCCGCAAGGGCCGGCTGTGGTTAGCGTTACAGAGCGCATTTTGAATCGCTTCCACAGAAGAGTGGAAGCATTACGTAAAGGCGGTGCCGACATGGACGACTTCGAGCCCATCGAAGTCTCCGGCATTGCCGGCACGCAGATGGAAGACACGCTCAGCTTCGATGTTGCGAACTGGCTCATCAAACGCATGCCCGGCAAAGTCGAAATCGCCTGGGAAAACTACGAACCGGGACGGGAGTTGGGCACCACCGGCCCGCGCTTCATACCCTTGCTCGAGGACGACGCGTACGTCGAGGCCGACACGCCCTGGCGCCGATGGCTAGAGGCGGCCGGGGGCAAGAAGCATCACAATCCGGCCTGGCTGATCGAACGCTTTGACCAGTTGCCGCTGCCAGCTCCACAAAAAGCCGAGCTCTATGAATCGCTGCGCGTGCCCTT
>JADGNP010000687.1 GCA_017883425.1 Candidatus Sulfotelmatobacter sp.
GGAGTGGCCACTAACGCCACGGTTAACATATCGGGAGGCAACGGCCACGGGACGGGGCAATTCACCGCGACGTGCTCGGGAGGCTCCGATAAAGCCGGCAACGTGGCGCAGCCGGTGAGCGTGACCTACGACGTTGTGGCCAGCGTTTCGGGTCAGGTCATGGCGGTCTTCCTGCAGAATGGCCCAAATTACACTACTGGGACGCTGACGGTGAAAAACACCTCTAGGACTACGATCTACGGTCCAGTGCAGGTGGTACTGACCAAGCTGACTCCCGGGGTAACCTTGGCGAACGCCAGCGGAAGCTACCAGGGCAATGCGTACATCACTGTTCCGGGAGTAACGGCGCTTGCACCCGGACAAGCCGCGACGTTCCAGTTGCAGTTCAACAACCCCGGCCATGTGAAGGTGACGTTCACGCCTGTTACCTACTCCGGCCAATTCAACTGATCGGCAACGATCACTGTGCATGCGAAAGCCGCCCCACGGGGCGGCTTTCGATTTCGTGGTAACTTATGCGCGTCTTAGGCGAGACCGCCCTGCCGTGCGAGCTTGAGGGCCTCAATGGCCGCGCCGCGCGCACCCGCGGTGTCGCCGTTAGGCATAACATGGATCGGGATACCAACCTGCTCCTCACGTTGCGGGGGCATGCCAGCGCGGATTTCGTCGATAAACCAGCGCTGAAACTCCACACCAGTTTCGAGCGCGCCGCCACCGACAATCAAGGCATCGGGGTCGAAGGTATTGATCATCTCGTCGAAGAACAGTCCCAAGCCGTGGGCCTGGACGCGGAAGACATCGCGGCTGAGGGAATCGCCTTTCTCAGCCATGCCACGCACCAGCTTGGCTGCAGTGTGGAGATCGACCTTTCCCAGTTCGTGACCGGGATAGCGCGGCAGGAAATAGGGCAGGAGCGTTCTTTCGATTGCGGTCAGTGAGCACACCGATTCGAGATCGCCGGTGCGTCCGCAATTACATTCGGGTTTCATGCCGGGGGTCCCGGCGATGCTCTGGTACGGAATTAGCACGTGGCCGAGCTCGCCACCGAAACCGTTCTTGCCCTTCACCACATTGCCATCGAGGATGATGCCACCGCCATTGCCCGTCCCGATGACGATCGAGACCGACGTCTCCTTGCTGTTAGGACCGAAGATCGAGTAGTGTCCCCACAGCGCGCCGGCATTGGCATCGTTCAAATAAAGCACGGGCTTGCCGAGTTTGTGCGCGAGACCTTCGCGGATGTCGAAGCTCGCCCAATTGGCATGCACAAAGTTGGTGGAACCGCGCGCGCTGAGCACACCCGAAGCACTTGCCGGGCCGGGCGTATCCAATCCGACAGCGACGATGTCGGAGAGAGCGACGCCCGCTTTGTCCGCCGCGATCTTGAGACCATCGGCGATCTGTTGCAGGCAAATGTCCGGCCCCTGTTTCGCCAGCGCAGGATGCTCACACAATCCGTCAATGAGAAAGTGTCCCTGCTGATCGACGATCGTATAGTTGACGGCGGTTCCGCCCAGATCCACTCCGGCTACGACTTCCACGAAGTTGTCCTCTTAAGTATGGTGATGACGAACGCACCAGATTAGCAGATGAGACGGCGCAATAACCTACCAGGCTGCAACTGGGAGGCAGGTCAGTCTCGGGATCGTCGACCACCCAGGATTTGCTATCGAGTTTTCCAGCTGGCCGCTGTCCGACTTCAAAGCCCTGAAGTACTACTCTGTAATTCACAAAATCCCGTGGCCGGTTTCTCGTTTCGCCTGCCGCTCGAAGAAGAACGCAATGCCCAACGCCAGGATCAAGGCTGCTATCCCGAACAGTGTCACGCCCGGGACGGTGTTGGGTTCTTCGATAATGACCTTGCGCGCCATCGCGATGAGCGCGACTTCCAGCACAACCCACACGTGAATCACGTCTTTTCTCACGTACGCTTTCAACGTCTCCAGCAGTTCCACTCCGATCAGCACCAGCAGGAAGTAGCCAAAAATCTCCAGCAGGCCCTGGACAGGAATACTGTAATCGTTCCTGATTACGCGGATTCGTGTTGTCCCGCAGGCGTTGTAAAACACGCCTAACGTGCCAACACCGAATTTCCGCAGTGGCTAAAGCCCGTCTCTGAGTTGGCTATAAGCAGCACGGCTATGAAGCCGTGCCCCTTCAAAGCCGGTACGTGCGAAGGTTCCCGGCCGCTAGTTGTTGACCGCGGCCATGGCGGCATCCGCTTTCTTCTGGTCCTCCGCCGACATCTGCGATGGCCCGAGCTTGTAATTCAGCTTATCGATGGTCCCCGTGAATGCGAATGGAACCTCATAGCTGAAGTCCACCGGCGAGCGGGTATCGAGCCCGATGTCAAAGGTCTCGTCGATCGACATCAGCAGCGGAATGGTGTGCTCGATTGTCTTGCGAGCGACCTCCTTGCCATCCACGCTCAACACGCCGGTACCACCCTTGGCAGGGCCCGGGCCGTCGTATTTGAAGTCGAAGACAATGGTGTGTTTGCCGGCATCGAGGGAAGAAAGTCCTTCCCAACGGAAGCGCTCCAGGTCGAGGAAGTTGTACACGAATACCGGCCTGCCCCGGCCAATGTGGAATATGTCGGTGGCAAATGCCAAAATCAGACCTATTGCCGCGACCA
>JADGNP010000688.1 GCA_017883425.1 Candidatus Sulfotelmatobacter sp.
GTTCCCGCCCGGCTGGACAGGCGAGACGCCCGTCCCTCCACTAGCGTTTGACTTTGTATCGGGGCGCCCGGTAGATTTGCGGGGCTGCTGTTTTTGTTCTTTCTCAAAATTAGGTTCGCGCATGATCGTAGGCCGGCGACACGCCGGCGCTATGGGAAGCGGGTGCAATTCCCGCGCTGCCGCGCAACTGTAAGCGAGGACAATGGCGGACGTCCACTGGGAGCAATCTTCAGCAAGAAGATTCTGACGTTCCTGGGAAGGACGCCGCAGCAAGCCGGACTCCGGAAGAGTCCTTACTCGCAAGCCAGGAGACCGGCGTGAACCATCACCTAAAACCCTTTCGCGTGTAAAGGAGGATGGTATGCGTCACTCTGGTTTTTTGCTGCTGCTTTTCTTTTCAGTTTCTACGGCGTCGGCCGTGGATCTCCACATCAAGGTTGTTGATCCGCACTCGGCCGCGGTGGCCGGGGCGCAAGTGTCGATCTACCGGCAGGGCGAGGCCAGTCCGCTGCAGGTTCGAAGCACATCGGGTGAGGGCGAAGCCATATTTCATGTGGATAGCGTAACCAGTTTGCGGGCGCAGGTTCTCGCTCCCGGATTCGCGCTGGCCTGGTCGGAGGTGGCAAACTCTTCCTCATCGGCAATTCTGATTACGCTTCGAGTAGCAACCGCTTCGGAAACGGTGGTGGTGACTGCGACGCGCACGCCGACTCCCGAGCAGGAGACGGCCAGCAGTGTCACGCTCTTAAGTGGCGCCGCCATCGAGACCATGCAGCCGACTTCCGGCGCCGACGCTCTGCGCTTTTTGCCCGGAGCTGTCGTCGATGTGGCCGGCCAGCGGGGCGGCCTCGGATCGCTGTTCGTGCGTGGCGGGGACTCCCGCTACAACAAGGTGCTGATCGACGGAGTACCCGTCACCGATCCGGGTGGCACATTTAATTCTTCTACTGTGCCCTTGGCGGAGACCGACCGGCTGGAGTTCCTGCGGGGCGCACAGAGCACTCTCTATGGGTCCGACGCGATGACTAGCGTAGTGCAGATCTTCACGCGCAATGGTTCAACGGAAACGCCGGAGGTGCGCTTCGGCGCCGATGGTGGCACTTTCGGAACCGCCCATGGCTTTGCTTCGCTGGCGGGGGCGCGATCGCGCTTCGACTACGACGCCTTCGCCGACCAGTTCCAGACCAACGGGCAAGGGCCGAACGCGGATTACACCAATGCCCTGCAGGGCGGAAACGTCGGCGTGCAATTGAACCAGCGCGTGATGTTCCGGTTGCGGGCGCGCCATTCGAACAGCCGCACCGGAGTTCCAGGAGAATGGGACTTCAACGGACAGCGTCTGCTGGCGCCGGACATTGATCAGCGCGCCCGCGCCAACAATTTTCTGGCCAGCGGAGAACTGCTGATCACAGCTCCTGCCCGGTGGCAGCACCGTCTGACTGGCTACGAGTACAACACGCGGCGGCTCAACGAGGACGACATCCCAGACCGGGGCTGCGATAACTCGCAGTTCCTTTACACGGACTGCCCGTTCCTGGCCACCGCGCATATCAATCGCGCTGGTTTCCTGTATCAGGGCGACTACGCGCCGCGGAGTTGGGCGCAGACGACCGTCGGATACGAGTTCGAGGACGAGAACGGGCGGTTCTACACGAAATCTGTGACTTTGGATTCAACGAACCCGAAGCCAACGATTTTCATACAGTCGATCGCAGGTTTGCGGCTCAATCACGCGGCATTCGTGCAGCAGCGTTTGACGTGGAAGCGGCTCTCGGCAATTGCAGGTGTGCGGTACGCGCATAGTAAAACATCCAGCAAGGCCGTACCGGTCGTTGGGCTCACAAGCAGGGCCGTGCCGCGCGTGGCGCTCACACTGCTGGCAGCAAAAGGTGGCCATATTTTCTCGGGAACGCGGTTCCGCTTTTCGTATGCGTCCGGTATTAAAGAAGCGCGCTTTGAAGAATTGTTTGTTTCCGACCCTCCGCTAGTCCTGGCGAATCCCAATCTGAAACCGGAGGAGAACCGGGCATTTGAGGCAGGATTCGAGCAGGGGCTCTTCGGCGGCAAGTACCAACTGTCGGGTGTTTACTTCAACAACCTGTTCCTCAACCAGATTGATTTCGCCATCGTGGACCCCGTCAACTTCATTGGACAGTATCAGAACATCGACGAGTCCATGGCCCACGGTGCGGAAACGCAGTTTGCGGGAAGGCTGAGTTCGCGGATCTCTCTGACCAGTGCGTACGTGTACACCTCATCACAGATTCTCGTGCAGCCGTTCGCGTTTGATCCGCTCCATCAGCCGGGGCAGCCGCTGCTGCGTCGTCCCAAGCATTCGGGAAGCGTGCTGATGACCTACCTGGGATCACGTTGGGGAGCAAACCTCGGCGGAAGCTTTGTGGGCAAGCGGGCGGATTCGGACTTCCTGGATTTGGGATTCAACATCACGCAAGCCGCGGGCTACGCTCGCGTCGATCTTGGCGGGTGGTATGCGATCAATTCGCGAATTACGGCATACGCGAATGTCGAGAACGCGCTCAACGATCACTACAACGAAGTGGTGGGATATCCGGCGCTGACGGCGAATTTTCGCGCGGGCGTGAGGTTCCGCATCGGAGGGGAGTA
>JADGNP010000195.1 GCA_017883425.1 Candidatus Sulfotelmatobacter sp.
CCCGCGCACGAAATCGTCCTTCGCAACCGTCTTGTTCCCGTACATCGTGCGATAGTGCTGCAGCAACCGGTCGAGATACTCATTGTCCATGGGCCGCATGACCACGTGCAGCCAGTGACCATGCAGGGAATGGGCAAAGGCGGAAAGCTCCCAGCCGCCGAAGTGCGCCGTCAGAAACAGCACTCCCTTGCCGCGCGCGTAGGCTCGCTCGTAATTCTCCAGCCCGTCGTATACCACGACCTCATCGACGTTCTCCGGCGTGTATCGGGGAAACTGGCACAACTCGGCGAGTTGCCGGCCCAACGAGGTAAACACTCCGCGCAGAATGCGCGCCCGCTCCGCCTCACTTTTTTCCGGAAACACCATCGCGAGATTGCGCATCCCCACCTGGCGCAAACGGATGTGCAGCAGATAAACCACCTGGGCGAGGCCGATGGCGAACGCGCGCGCAAGGGGGCGCGGCATCAGACCCAGGATCTTGATGAACGGCCAAGCTGCCGCGTATTCGAGTTTCCGCCGCATCGAGGAAGCGTGACCGTATCACCCAGAAAAATTACTTGTCAAATGCCGGAAGGCAAGGGATACCATGTGGGGACAGCCGCCCTCGGCTGTCCAGTCGAGCGAAGCTCGACGGTTCGTTCCCGGCCTACTTTGCCGCCTCCTGCGCCCACTTCGCCAGCGTAGTCAGGAAAGCATTCGCCCCCGCCGGCGGCTCAACCTCGCCGGTCAATGCCGCTTTGAAAGTCATCATGTGCCCGTAGAACTCGCGCGTGCTGTCCTTGTCCTGCTTCATTACCGCCCCATTCAGGCTCACGCCCGCAAAAACTCCGCGCGCTCGCGAATAGGTCAACACCTGGGCGCGCATCTTCCAGTCGGTATTGCCTTCGGCGTGACGGCCCACCGGTCCCGCCGCCACCGAGGCGTCGGCTCCCAGCGCCACCTTGCTCGACAGCAGATGCTGCATGCCGTCGTTATTCATGATCAGCATCACCAGGTCCACCGCCTGTCCACCGATCTGAAATCCGACGCTGCCTCCGGTGACGGTGAAAAACGCGGGCGCGCTCCAGCCCTTGGGAGTGCGGCAACTGGCCAGCCCGCGGCCGTACTTTCCACCCACAATGAACCCGCCCTTCAACATGGACGGGACCACCGCCACGCACTCCGCTTTGCCCAAAATTTCCTGGGGAATGCCCGAGTCCGGCGCCGATTCGATTTCATTCAGCACGTCCGCGGCCGCCTGTACACGATCGGAAGCCTTCGATGGTTTCGCCTGATCGTCCGCTGCAAAGGCAAAGCTGCAAAGGCACATAACTAGGGTCAGCAACACAAGTCTTTTCATCGTTCCTCACCACAAAAGGATTCACTGGGATCAGATGATTCGATTGTAAATGAAGTCTGGCTCACAAGAACCGTCGAGGTCTTGTGCCGTGAGTCAGCAGGCTCGTCTAGGAAGGGATGGAAGCGGACAAAAAAATGCGGGGCTGAAAGCAGTGACCCTAATCGCCACTCTCAACCCCGTCTCCCAGGTTCTGTGGTAGGTGAACCGAGTATGCGTCCACCTCTAAATCTCGACAAGATTACGAAGGTAAGTGCCCCGAAGTCACGCGCGTAGCGCCGGCATCTTGCCGGCTGTCCCGTGGGCGTCTCGCCCGCGGAACCTGCCCTACTTGGTCACCACCAGCGAATGCGTAATGGCATGCACCGACAACGCAATCCGGTTCTGCACGCCCACCTTGCGCATCAATTTCGCTACGTGCGCTTTCACCGTGCGCTCTTCGATCCCTAACTGACCGCCAATCTCTTTGTTGGAACGGCCGGCCACCAGCATCTCCAGCACTTCTTTCTCGCGGTCGGTGAACGTCACCCGGCCCGCCGGGAATATCCGGCCCGGAGACGACGACACCCGCTCAATGAACATGGAGAGCACTTTGCGTGGCGCCCAGACCGATCCCTGGTTCACGATGCGAATGGCCTGCGCGAACTCCGCCGGTGTGGCCGCTTCGTCCACGTAGCCTTTGGCTCCGGACGCAATCGCTTTCAAAATGGTTTCCTCGTCAATGCCGGAACCGGTCACGATGATCCGCAGATCCGGCCGCGTGGCTTTCAAACTGGCCATCACGTCAAACAGGTTTTGTCCGTTGCGGTTGCCGAGCAGGATGAGATCAATGCCTTGCAGCGCGCTGATCTCGGGCAGTGCCGCGGAGACGAGTTCGAACTCCGGCTCGGAGTCGAACAACGCGCGGAACCCAACAAAGCGCAATGGATCGCTCTCCACCACCGCGATCTTGATGACTGGTTTTCTTGCTACGGCTGCTTTCATAGGCTTCCCTGTAGGGTTTGAATTCTTGTATCCAGCATAGTGATAATTCATCACGAAGCAAAGAGAAGGTGACCGAAGTGAAATTACGGGAGTAACATGGAAAAATGAGCCTGAAGTCAGCATTGGCAGTCGAAGTTCAGGCCGCGCGGGTGGACATTTCCAAATGTGTCACCGCAGCCAACCGAACGACCCGGGAGAATCCGTTCACATGACCATTCACAGGAAAAGACCGATTTTACTGTCGACCATCATCGCCGCACTCTTCCTCGCCACTGGCACGTTGTGCGCTCAACAAAGCCCGCCCGCAGCGCTTCCTCCAGAGCAGGCGCCCGCTCCCACTTATCAGCCCAAGTTCCCGAACGATCCCGCCCGCTCCGATTCCGAAGCCGCGGCGCTCGCCTACATGCGCGTCGTCATCCGCGCCCAGCGTCAGTTCAACAGGCAATACAGTCACTTCGCCACATCGCTCGCGGAGCTGGTACATTCGGGATCCTTCACCAAGCGCATGGTCAATCCCGACCGCGGAGACTACACGGCCAGCTTCAAAGGCAAGAAAGACGGCTACGTCCTCACCATGACCCCAAAAAATCTGGACGCCCAACACCGTTCTTTTTATGCGGAAGACGACGGCAAGATCCACGCCGACGAATCCAAGCCCGCGGACGGAGATTCCCCAGTCGTCAAATAGAAAGGTTTATGTGGGGACAGCCGCCCTCGGCTGTCCGCCGCGCGCAGCGCGGCGTGTGGGGTGGACGCTCCGGTCCGCCGCCTTTGACGTTGACTTTGACGCCGCCGACCTGGTCAGCCTGCTACGGTTGGTCTTCGCTCGCCGGGATCACTTCCACCCGCATCGTCTTCCGATCCCCTTCGCCCACCCGCAACGCACTCCCCTGCCCCTCGACCGTCTTCAGAAATTCGGGATTGTAATAAGCCTCGCCGTCCACGCTTTCCCAGGCGAACAGCGCGTAGTCGCCGGGCTCAACCCCATGCAATGTGAACCGTCCAGTCTGATCGCTGACCGTCTTGCGGTAGCGCTCGAGGCGTGTGCGCAGCCGCATCTCCGGTACGGCGACGATCACCGCGTTCGCGACCGGCTCGCCTTTTTGGTCAGTGACGACTCCCTCGACGACGCCTCCATTGCCGCTCGCCACCAGATCGAGCACCACCGCGCCGCCATTCACGCTGATGCCCGCATCGCCCACATCGCGATTCCCCGCCAGCGCCGATTTTAGAAACAAGTCGGCATTCGCGCCGCCATCGCCGGCGAGTTGCACATAATAGCTTCCCGGCGGAACGCTCTTCCACTCAAAGCTCCCGTCAGCCCCCACATGAGCGAGATGGGAGAATCCGTCTCCCATGCTGAACCCGCTCAGCGCCTCATCGTCTCCGTCAGCCGAACGCAACTGCAGAAAAGTCTGGCTGAGATCCAGCCTGCCCCCGTTGCCTTTGCTCTCGGGGCGCAGGCGCCCGTGAACCCATCCCCCGGGTTGCGGCGCCAGTCGCAGGTCTTCGACGCTGTTCGAAACCACCTGCACCGCTTGCCGCGCCATCATCGGCACCGGCCCGTTCTCCACTGTGGCCAGAATCGTGTACGCTCCCGGCGCCACGTCGCGAATCACAAAACTCCCGTCCGGATGCATCTCCGCGCCATTCAGCACCAGGCTGAAATCGCGCGACTGCAGCATGATCATCGCCGAAGACCGCGGCGGCAGATTCACTACCGACCCGCGAATGCTCAGGCTGGGGCTTGGCGTCAGAGAAAAGTTCACCGGGAAATCGTCGCCCGCGTGCAACTCGACGGGCGCGGCCTGGCTGCGATCCGCTGTGCCGGGATAGTACGTCGTTTGATACGAAGTCTGGTACGACGTGGCCGCGGCCTTGTCATTCGCAGCGCGCGGCTCCGCCGCCACGCCCGCGGTTTCGATCAGAGTTTTGAAATCCGGCGGCGGACTCACCGACACGTAGTAATTCCCCGCAGGCAGGCTCGCGACCCGGTATTCGCCCAAGTCATTCGTGCGCTCCGCACCCGCCTGCTCCCACCGGCTGCGCCCGGAAACGAACGTCTGGCGCAGCACCGCCACCTGCGCGTTCGCCAAAGGGTCTCCGTCTTCGTCCGTCACTCGTCCCCGGACCACCGCCGCAGCCTGCAACCGAATTCGCAGGTCCTTGATTTCCTGCCCCGCAGCCAGCGTCAGAACGCGCCCGTCGGTGCGGGCCCGGTGCTTGTCGACTTCGAGCAATCCCGTGCGCTCGGCGAACAGATGGTAGCGTCCCGGCAGAATGCCTTCGATATGAAAGCCGCCGTCAGGACCACTGACCGCCGTGTAGTCGCCGCCCTCGGCCTGGTTCTCGGCAATCAGCTCAATCAGCGCCTTCTTCACCGGTTCGCTGCCCGGCTCCTTCGTGACCACACCATCAATCGCGGCGCGGCCCGTCGGTTTCGCCGCAGCACTGCCCGCAACCTGGGCCACGGCGCTGGCGCCCAACAGAACGATCAGCAGACCTGTGGAACGTAGTTTCATGGAACTTGGCTTCATGGATTCAAACTGGAAAGGCCCAGGAGCAGCTTCCCTACCGGCCGTGAGGATCGGCCAGTCATTCCACCCCATTCTAACCCGCAACTCAGCTCTCCCCAAGCACTGTCTGACGCCCGATTTGGCGTCTTGGCGCGAATCCGTTCCCCTGGGAAACGTCCTATCCGGAGCCGTCTTTCAGACGAAGGGAAAGCCTGCCCCGGGCGAAGCCGAAGGGCATCGCGCGGGCAGTCCGGCAACCATGTCCCGGCAGACTCCACGTGAGATCCCTCCCCCTCTGGGTACTGTGCCACCTTAGCAAACAGATACACTCTGTGACGGCGATCATTGTTGCGGCCCAAGCCGTGGGTGGAATTGGGGGAAATGAACAAGCCCCGAAGGGGCGGAAGAAAAGTACGACACAGACTCCGTAGGGACGGCGCCTGTTCCCGCACGACTTCGATTTCTCTCGCCCCAAGGAGGGGCGAATCACATGAAACGCATTTCCATTCTTATGGTCCTAATCCTCGCAACCGGCCTGGCCCGCGCGCAGGACATCGCCGGCGATTGGCAAGGAACCCTCAACGCGGGCGGTGCTGAACTGCGCCTGGTGCTGCACATCACAAAGGCGTCCGACAGCACCTTCAAAGCTACGCTGGACAGCATCGACCAGCCGGGAGCCAACGGCATCCCGGTGAACTCCGTCACGCTTAAGGATTCCAAGCTGAGCCTGGACGTGGCTGCCGTCCACGGCACCTACGAAGGCAAAGTAGCGGCGGATGCCAAGACGATCACCGGCACCTGGACGCAGGGCGCGGCCTTGCCGCTCGAATTCAAACGCGCCACCGCACCCATTAAGACCGAACACAAGCCCGCCAAGCCTTCCGACATCGACGGTGCCTGGATGGGCTCGCTCGATACCGGGGCAATCCAGTTGCGCGTCGTGTTCCACATCGTCAACACCGAAGACGGCCTGACCGCCACTATGGACAGTCCCGACCAGGGCCAAAATGGCCTGCCGACCACCTCCGTCACCCGCGACGGCGCCACTCTGAAGATCGAGGCCAAAGGTATCGGCGGGGTCTTCGAAGGCAAGATCGCCGCTGACCTGTCGTCAATCGACGGCAAATGGTCCCAGGGCGGCGCCACCATGCCACTCGTACTGAAGCGGGTGAAGGATCAGGCTGAACTGGAACGGAGGCGCCCGCAGAATCCCGTGAAGCCGTATCCCTACCGCGACGAAGAAGTCTCGTACGACAACAAACTGCAAAACGTCACGCTGGCCGCGACGCTGACCATTCCCCAAGGCAAAGGACCATTCCCTGCGGTTGTGCTCATCACCGGTTCCGGCCCGCAGGATCGCGACGAGAGCCTGCTCGGCCACAAACCGTTCCTCGTTCTTTCCGACTATCTCACCCGCCACGGAATTGCCGTACTGCGAGCCGACGATCGCGGCGTGGGCAAATCGACGGGAATCTTCGCGAAAGCAACGACCGCCGACTTCGCCACCGACGCCGAAGCCGGGGTGGCGTATCTGAAAACGCGTCCCGAAGTCGATCTCCACAAGATTGGCCTGATCGGCCACAGCGAAGGCGGAGTGATCGCTCCCATGGTCGCGGCCCGCAACAAAGATGTCGCGTTCATCGTCATGATGGCGGGCACAGGCGTTCCGGGAGATCAGATCCTGCCGGCGCAAGGAGAAGCGATCGAGGTCGCCCTCGGCAAGAGTCCCGAAGAAGCCGCCAAGAACGAGGCCAAAGAAAAAGAGATGCTGACCCTGGTCGAGACCGAAAAAGATGACGCCGTGCTGCAGAAGGAGCTGAAAGAAAAAATGGCGGGCGATGTTCCGGAAGCACAAATTGGTTTACAGATCAGCCAGATCACCTCGCCGTGGTTCCGCTACTTCCTGACCTACGATCCCGCCACTGCCCTGCGCAAACTGACATGTCCGGTCCTGGCCATCAACGGCGCGCTCGACAAGCAGGTCCTGCCCAGCCAGAATCTACCCCCCATCCGCAAAGCGCTGCAAGAATCCGGCAACCAGCACGTCGAGGTTGACGAGTTGCCGGGCCTGAACCATTTATTCCAGACCGCCAAAACCGGCTCCCCCGCCGAATACGCGCAAATCGAAGAAACCATGTCCCCGGTAGCGCTGGACAAAATAGCGACCTGGATTCTGAAGCAGTAGCCGTGTGGCAGACCCGTGTGGATCAGACACTTCTTGTCCGACTGCCCTCTTCTCACAGAAACACACCATGTGGGGACAGCCGCCCTCGGCTGTCCGCCGCGCGCAGCGCGGCGAAGAGAAAACTCGCTGACATTCCACGTCAGGGAACATGGAAAGACGCGAAGGAAATTGCCCCGCACCCAAGACCCGGCCGCTCTACTTCTTCGTGGTGAAGGCCAGGTAACTGTGCGGCTGCACCTCGACCCGATAAGCGGACGAAGGCAGTGCCCGGTACGTTGCTGACCCTTCTCACCAGCCTGCGCCGGTTGCTCCCCGGTCACGAGATTGGTCACACTTGAGGGAGGCGTGTCGCCACGAATACCGGGGAAAGCCCCTAGCCATCCTTGCGGTAGAGCAGGTCGCGCATCGCTCGTCTCCGAGCTTCGTTCGCTTCCGTCAGAGCTTTGCGTTCGTCGGCGTCCATGCCCCGCTTCGTTACGGGATCAGCCGGTTCGGGTTCGCTGCACGCTGGGCAGCGGTTGGCAAAGCCGGGTTTATCCGGCTTCAACTCGAACTCCTCCGAGCAGACGGCGCAGATTTTGATAGGAAATGCCATCCCGCTCATATGATAACAATCCATGTGCAGTTATTCTTGCCTTCCAGCCCTCAGTAAGGAAGCGGGCGCCGGAATCACGCACCTGCCAACCCATTCTCACCAGTCTGGCGTGCCAAGCCCCGAGGGTGTACGATTTCCCTGTTCTCTTGGAAGCGACTGAGTTGACGGCCTTATCATAGCGAGTGAATCTGCTGTCTGTCAGGACCAGGAAGGACTTCCCGGAACTGATCCTCAAGAACGGCGACGACCAGGGCTACCTGCTGTGGGATGCGCGAACCGGCAAGTGATTGCCATGGGTAAGGGGGCCTGATGAAACTGTCCGACACGATTGCATTGGTGCTGAAGAGCAAGCCCGAGAATCGGGTCCTATCGGTAGAGCCCGATCAGTCGGTCTATGAGGCGATTGAGAAGATGGCCGAGTACGGCATCGGCGCTCTGCTGGTCATCTCCAACCATAAACTGGTGGGTATCGTCTCCGAGCGGGACTACGCGCGCAAAGTAATCCTCATGGGCCATTCTTCCAAAGAAACGCTGGTCCGCCAGATCATGACTACCCCAGTTGTCTGCGTGAGCCCGCACAATACCGTGGACGAGTGCATGGCCATTATGACCAAGCACGATTTTCGCCATCTCCCCGTGGTGGAGAACGACACAGTGGATGGAGTTGTCTCCATCGGCGACTTGGTGAAGTGGATTATTTCCGGCCAGGCACAAACCATTCACGAGTTGGAAGGCTACATTACGGGAGCGTATCCGCGGTAGGAGACGAGCATCGAGAAACAGCCTCGCAGCGCGCAATCAACTAATTCAGGAAGTACTGCCGGTACAGCGTATCCCGTTGCGCCGGACGGAAGCCGGCGTCGCGAATAATCCGCCGCAGTTCTTCTTCGGTGGTGCAGTTGGTCACGCCCGCGGCGCGCACCACGTTCTCCTCGAGCATCACCGATCCCACGTCGTTCCCGCCGAAGCGCAGCCCCATCTGGCAGACTTTCAGGCCTTGCGTCACCCAGCTCGACTGCACGTTGAGGAAGTTGGAAAGATACAGCCGCGAGATGGCCAGCACTTTCAGGTAGTCGACCGCGGTGGCCTCGTCCCAGTGGCGGCCGCCGAGCGCGGTGTTCTGCGGCTGAAAGCTCCACGGGATGAAAGCCGTGAATCCGCCCGTTTCTTCCTGCAGTTCATAGAGCCGCTGAAAGTGGTTGATGCGGTTCTCATAGTTCTCGCCCACGCCGAACATCATGGTCGCGGTGGTGCGCATTCCGATCTGATGCGCTGTCCGGTGAACGTTGAGCCAGTCGTCGGTCAGACACTTCAGCCGCGCGATCTTGTACCGCACTTCGTCATCCAGCACTTCCGCTCCGCCGCCCGGAATCG
>JADGNP010000196.1 GCA_017883425.1 Candidatus Sulfotelmatobacter sp.
ACCCCGGAGACGACCTTGGCGCCGCTTAGAGTGCGCCCAGCCATTTGACCGGCAAGTGCGCCGCGAGCGCATTGGCCAGACGCTCGTCGGCGGTGATCATTTCGCTTTTGGATTGCATGGCTAAGGCCACATACAGGCTGTCGTAGACCGTGCGGCCGTGGCTTACTGCTAAGAGCAAAGCTTGGGGCAAGAGATCGTAAGAAGGGACTGTCGCGATTCCGAGATCGCGCACCAGTGACATCGCTGACATGGCCTCGTCGACCGAAATCTCAGTTCTTCGGGCTGCCTTCCACAGCGCATTGGCCAGTTCCACCCAGAACAGATCTGGCACGAGAAATCGAATTTCGTGGCGCCGGTAAGAATCCAACAGTTCTTCCGCTTGCGCGACGAATGCTTCCCGCTGGGTTGGCAGGCACCACTTCACCGCAACGCTGGCGTCGACTACGACGCGCGTCACCGTTCACGATCCTCACGGATCATTTCCTCGGCCGAGGGAAAGGGTCCTGGGCTGAGAGGCGGCCTCGCCCGAAGTCGTGCCAATCCGTCAAAGGCTTTGCGCCGCCGTTTCAGTTCTTCCTCGGTCGGGATATTCTGCTCCAAGAGGGAAATTACCTCGGCCGCAATCGACTTGCGGTTGGCGCGGGCCCGCTTGCGGAGGGCTTTGTAAATTTCGTCCGGAACGTTTTCTACGTAGAGTGTCGCCATAGGGAACTCCTAGGGATATTCTAGCACTGCCAAAGACCACGGGGCCTCACTTTTCTTGACACTGCCGCGCCTTCCCCTTTATCCTAAGTCTTGCTCCTTGCGGTACTTACGCCTCTTGGCGTGCTTCCGCGGGCCTGGGTTGGCAACATTGGCGCGGAGGTGTCGCAATGTTCCTGGACATCCATGAATTGGAACGCTCTCCTCTGGATTTTGAGGAGGAGTTTGCGCCCGAGGTCATCGACTTGGGAGGCGAAGCCCGGCAGCGCACGCCGCTGAAGGCGTCGGGGCACGCCGAAGTGGTCGAAGAGCATCACGGCAAGCATCAGGTAATCAAGGACATCCGCCTGCGGGGACGGTTGACGGCGGGGCTCGAATTGCAATGCGCCCGCTGCGTTGAGCCGGTGGCTCAGGACATCGTCCGCGAGTTCGAATTGCTCTACCGGCCGCTCGGGGCCGACGCGGGACGCGACGAGCTTTCCGTGACCGACGCGGAAGCTGAGATCGGCTATTATCAAGGCGACGGCATTCTGCTCGAAGACGTTTTGCGCGAGCAAATGCTGCTGGCGTTGCCCTTGAAAGTCACGTGCCGCGAAGACTGCAAGGGCTTGTGCGTGCACTGCGGCAAGAATTTGAACGAAGAACAGTGTTCCTGCACCACTGTGATCGAAGATCCGCGCTGGACGGCGTTGCGGGAGATTCGCAGCAAGCTGGAACACTAGAAAAAAGCTGTCAGCTGTCAGCTGTCAGCTGTCAGCCACTGACGCTTGGTCAATGATTGAGCGCGTTCCGATGAGAGTTAGGTGTTCATACTGAGCGGTCGGCAGTTCACATCCAAGTTCAGAGCTCAAAGCTGATGGCTGAGAGCTGACAGCTTTTCGAGAGGAATTTTTAACCATGCCTAATCCAAAACGGCGACACTCCCAGAAGCGCACCTCAACCCGGCGCGCCCACGACGCACTGAAAGCCCACAGCCTTTCCGAGTGCCCCAACTGTCACGAGAAGAAGATGCCGCACCGCGCCTGCGGCAAGTGCGGATACTATAAGGGACGCGAAGTTCTCGACGTTAAAGAAGCCAGCTAGTCAAACACACCATGCCTAGCGTGATCGCGCTGGATGCGATGGGTTCGGACCGTGCTCCCAAGCCAGAGATTGAGGGCGCCATACAAGCGGCGCGTCAATACGGCGTGCGGGTGCTGCTGGTCGGCCCGGAAACCGTGGTCAAGGCGGAATTGGATCGCCACGCCGCGGCCGCGCGCCTGCCTATTGAAGTCGTCCACGCCAGCGAAATTATCACCATGGAAGACAAGGTGGAGGCGATTCGCGCCAAGCGCGATTCCTCCATGCGGGTCGGCTTGCGCATGGTGCGCGAGGGACAGGCGGGGGGCTTCGTCACCGCCGGCAACACCGGCGCGGCCATGGCTACGGCGAAAGTCGTGCTGGGCGCGGTTCCGGGCGTCGATCGTCCCGCGCTGGCCGCGGTGTTCCCGACCGCGCCGGGAAATCCTGCGATGCTGCTCGACGTGGGCGCGAACGTCGACTGCACGGCCCAGAATCTCGAACAGTTTGCGGTGATGGGCGACATCTATTTTCGCGCCATGTTCGGGAAGAGGCCCGGGACGGCGGGACCGCGCGTCGGATTGCTCTCCATCGGCGAAGAGGAAAGCAAGGGAAACGAACTCACGCGCGAATCGTTCCAGCTGCTCAAGCAGCTTCCACTGAATTTTGTGGGTAATGTGGAAGGCCGCGATCTGTACAACGGGCAGGTCGACGTCATTGTGGCCGACGGATTCGTGGGCAACGTTGCCCTAAAGATTTCCGAGGGAGTGGCGAACCTGGTGCGCACGGCGTTGAAGGAATCGCTCAAGGCGACCATCACGCGGCAAGTGGGAGCGCTGCTGTCGCGCAGCGCCTTCACCGATTTCAAGAAGCGGCTCGACCACACCGAATATGGCGGCGCGCCGTTGCTCGGTGTGAAGGGCGCGTGCATCATCACGCACGGCTCGTCGAACGCCAACGCGATCAAGAATGCGGTGCGCGTGGCGGCGGAATTTTCCGAGCGCGGGATTAACGGATCGATTGAGCGCGGCCTGGCCGCGCTGCGGCCGGCGGCAGTTCAAATTGGGTAATTGAGTAATCGGGTAATTGTGTAATTTAAGAAAGCCCATGGGCGCCTCCGAAAATTGCACAATTTCCAAATTGCCCAATTACTCAATTACCCAATTACTCAATTCTTCATGACTGAAAACACGATTGCGCTGCTGTTCCCCGGCCAGGGCTCGCAGGCCGTCGGCATGGGCAAAGATCTGGCGGAGAAGTATGCGGTTGCCCGACGCACGTTTGAAGAAGCCGACGACGCCCTCGGCTACAGGCTTTCCACCGTGTGCTTCGAGGGGCCCGAGGATCGGCTCCGTCTGACCGAGATCACGCAGCCAGCGATTCTGACCGTGTCGATCGCGGCGCTGCGGGTATTGGAAGCACGCGTCCCTAAGCCGAGCTACGTTGCGGGTCACAGCCTGGGCGAATATTCCGCGCACGTGGCTGCGGGGACGTTCAGCTTTGCCGACGCGGTCCGCACGGTGCGCCATCGTGGCAAGTACATGCAGGAAGCCGTGCCGGTGGGCGTAGGTGCGATGGCCGCCATCCTGGGCATGGGGGTTGCGAAAGTCACCGCCGTCTGCCACGACGCAGCCCAGGGGGAAGTCTGCGAACCGGCCAACATCAATTCGCCGGAGCAGATTGTCATCTCCGGCAACACGGCGGCGGTGGAGCGCGCTGCGAAACTGGCGCACGAACGCGGCGCCAAGCGCGCCAAGCTGTTGCCGGTCAGCGCACCTTTCCATTGTTCGCTGATGAAGCCGGCCCAGGATCGGCTGGAAAGCGATCTCAACGCGCTCAAGATGCAGAAGCCTGTCTACCCTGTCGCCTGCAACGTGGAAGCCGAACTGGTGAAGGACGATCTGCGCGCCCGCGACACACTCCTCCGGCAGGTCACGGGATCGGTGAAGTGGGAGCAATGCATGCGCCTGCTGATTGCGCAACGCGTGCAGACCTTCATTGAAGTTGGGCCGGGAAAAGTCCTGTGCGGACTGATGCGGCAGATTGACCGCTCTAAGGCTTGCCTGAATGTCAGCGATGATGCGACGCTGGCCAAGGCGCTGGAATCGTTCGCGCAAGCGCACGTGTAAAGTTCAGCGCACCGGTGACGCCTAGCGGAAGATCAGCTCGCAGGGCGGGTAGCTGAGCGTTTTGTCGGACTTTTCCACCCACACCTGCGCGTGTTGTGTGCGGTCGTTCACCACAACATCCACTACAACTCCGCTGCCGCCGCCGCTCTCACCACGCCCCTCGGGGCAAGGGCTTGCGCCGTACACCTTTTGGGTTTTGATGAGTCCCCACTCGCCGCCCGGGCCCCAGTCGCGATAAAACTCATTGAACGGATACTTCGGATACTGGTCCGGATGTTGCGCCCACTGTGGATCGTGCATCCAGATGCCGTAGGCGGTCTTGTAGTCCTGCCTTTGCAGGGCATCGAAGAAGTGGCCGACGATGCGTTCTTCCGGCCAATAGCGGAACCACCAGCCGAGGCAGAACACAATCAACACGATCGCGATTGCCGAAATGATTCGCTTCTTGCGTTTTCGCGCTTTTTTCGAGTCGTACTCTTGAGCGTCCAGAAGTGTCATACCCCTCTAGCATAACGGACACAGCGGACAAGTCAAAAGTTCCCGAGAGGGATTGGGAAATTGGGTAATTGGGTGATTGGGTGATTGGGTAATTGGGTGATTGGGTAATTGGGAAATTGGGTAATTGGGTAATTTCGAGGGATTTCCAATTACACAATTTCCAAATTACACAATTACACAATTACTCAATTGCCTTACAGCGTTCGCTTGAACAACGGGATTGCGATGCCCAGCGTGACGGCGGCAAAGATGGAGAGGAAGAGCATGTCTCCCCAAACGGCAGAGAGCGTCGTCTCTTTGAGCAGCAGGCACTTGAAGCCGTCGACCGCATAGGTGAACGGGTCGCACTTCGCAATCGCGCGCAGCCAGGGCGGAAACGCCTGGATCGGGTAGACCGAGCCGCTGGGAAAGAATAGGAGCGTGTTCAGAATGCCGAACATGGCCCGCGGCACCAGCGGATCTTCGATGCGCACCATGAGCAGAAACATCATCGTGTTGAAAGCCAGCGAGGTCAGCACGATCATGATGAGGAGCCCGAATATGGTCAAAGGATTGAAAATTGTCCCTACTCCCGCCATCATTGAGCCGATACCCACGATGATCACGCCCGTCATTACGGCTTTGATCGCACCGGCCAGGTTCAGCCCCAGCACGAGTTCGAGCTTGGTGATGGGAGTGACCAGGTAGCCCTCATGCACGCCGCGCGCCTTGTCGTCGATGTAGAGCATGCCGCCGCCGATCATGACCGACACGAACATGGCCAGCACCAGCGACCCCGGCAGCAGGTATTTCATGTATTCGATGTAGGGATAGAGTTCAACGATATCGAGCGCCGTTTGCTGCAGAATGCGGGGCGAGACCGCGGGCTGGTTGAGCGCGTTGGTAAGCTCCGTCAATTTCTCTTCGACCGCCGAACTCACGAAGTTATCGCTGTTGTCGACGAGCAGCGCGATGCGCGGATGGTTCTCCTCGTACACGCGCCGCGAGAACTGCGGCGGGATGATCACCGCGCCCTGCAATTTGCCGTTGCGCACATCTTCCATCGCCTGCCGATCGCTGTCGTAGGAGATGGGCACGAAGGTGCGAATGTTCGAGCGCACGGAGTCGAACGCCTGGCGGACTCGCAATGCCTGAGGGCCGCCGTCCTGGTCGACGATGGCAACCCGGGCATCACGAATTTTTCCGCCGAACGCGTTGCCCAGAATGATCAACTGCACCAGCGGAAAGATCATGGACGCCAGCATCAGCGCGGGCGAGCGAAAGAACTTGCGCATTTCACGCTCGACAATCGCCATCATCCGGTTCATAAGGTCTCCGTAGCGCCGCCGTCTCGGCGGCTGTGGCGGCGGGCGTCTCGCCCGCCGCGCGCGAGGGCGGGACACCCCTTCGACAAGCTCAGGGCAGGCTCTCGCGCCAGCCGGCAGGATGCCGGCGCTACCCACTTCGTCATGGCTGCAACCCCGGCCGTGGCGGCATCACAAAGGCATACGGTTTCTGCAGTTCGTCGCGCAGCTGTCTTCCGGTGTAATGCACGAAGACGTCATCGAGCGTCGTGTTTTGCACCGAGAGCGACTTCACCGGAACCCCAGCCGCAACCGCCATCTCGACCAGTTCAGTCGTGGTGCGCGAGCCGTTGCCGGTGAGCACGCGATACATGCCGGCGCCTTCGTGCTGTACCGACGTGACATCGTCGAGCGAGTGCAGGCGCTGCTCCCAATCGGCGGGAGAATTCTCGAACTGCGCTTCGATCACGTTCGAGCCCGGCACGCTTTGTTTGAGGGCCGTGGGTGCGTCGAGGGCAACCAGCTTGCCGTGATCGACGATGGCGATGCGATCGCACAGCCGGTCAGCCTCGTCCATGTAGTGCGTGGTGATCAGAATGGTCAGTTTCCGATGTTCCATGATGTTCCCGAGCATTTCCCATACGGCAACGCGCGATACCGGGTCCAGTCCAGTGGTCGGCTCATCCAGGAAAAATATGCGGGGATGGTGAACCAGACCACGCGCAATCTCGAGCCTCCGCCGCATGCCGCCGGAGAGCGTTTTCGTTTGCGCATCACGCCACTTCGTGAGGTCGACCAATTCCAGAAGCTCATTGATCGACTTCTTGCGCTCTTTCGCGGGGACGTCGTACAGCTTGGCGTAAATGCTCATGTTCTCTTCAATCGTCAGGTCGAGGTCGCTGGTCAGGGCTTGCGGAATCACGCCAATCATGCGCCGCGCCGCGTTCGGTTCTTTGGCAACATCGTGGCCGGCGATGCGCGCTATGCCTGCAGTAATCGGGATGAGCGTGGTCATCATGCGAATCAGCGTTGACTTCCCTGCCCCATTGGGACCGAGCAGGCCGAAAATCTCGCCCTCCTTCACGCTGAAGGAAACGTCGTCGACCGCGGTAAAGTCTCCGTACTTCTTGACGATGTGCTCGACCTCGATGGCAGACGGCGCCGTGGGGTCGTAGACGGGCTTCTCCCGCATGGAACTGGAGGCTGCCGCTTCGTTCGTCTTTGCTTTCGGATTTAATTCGGCCATCATCGTTGCTCCGCGGCTGCGGCGCTCTGCGTACTGCGGCCGTTCAGTTGCTGCGGCGAGACCAGCACTTCGGCAGTCATGCCCGGCACGAATGCGCCTTTGGGATTCTCCATGCGGATTTTCAGCACGATGGTTTTGATATCGCGCTTGCGGCGGCTCACATCGCGCTGCGTGGCGAAGTCTCCTTCCACGCCTTTGAAGAAGACTTTGCCGCTCATGACGGTTCCGCCCGGCAAGCGCACGCGCAGCACATCGCCGTACCCAATATGATCGGCGTAGGTTTCCGGGATTGCGGCTCGCGCCCAGGTATCGCTGAGATCGACGATGGTAACGATGGGCGCACCAATGTTGACGACTTCTCCCTGGCGCGCGGCACGCACGGAAACGGTTCCGCTCACCGGCGCATATACGTTGGTGTAACCCAAGCGGACTGCGGCCTGATTTTTCTGTGCAATCGCATTCTTGACGTCCGCCTCGGTGGAGGCCACGGTGCTTTTCGCCGCGCTCGCCTGATGGGTGCGCGCGATGGCGGAATTCAAGTCGGCTTCCGCCGCCCGGACCAGGTCCTGCTGCGCCTGAGCCGTCGCCTGCGCAGCTTGCAAATTGGTTTCAGCCTGCACCCGCTCCTGATCGGACGCGATTCCCGCCTTGGCCAGTTCGATGGCGCGGCGGCTGTCGCTCGCGGTGCGGTCCAACGCAGCTTTTGCCTGCAGCAGTTGCGCCTTTGCTGACGACAGCTTGGCTTGGGCGTTGGCCACGTCGCTCGAAGTGGAACCCGAGGTGGATTCTTCGGTGTGTTGCATCTCGGCAACTTTATGTTGCAGGCTGGAAATCGTCGCCGTGGCGGCGGCCTCTTGCGCCTGCAACTCGGAGGGGTCGAGCACGGCGATCAAGTCTCCAGCCTTGACCGGAGTACCCTCATCCACCAGCAGTTTCTGGATGCGGCCGCTGACCTGCGCACTCACGATCACCTGGTTGGCGTCGACCGTGCCGATCAGTACCAAGTCCCGCGAGTGGTCGGCGGAAAAAAAGTAGTAGGTCGCGGCAATCACAAAGATGATTCCGAGAAGGATTAGAAATTTGTTCCGCGCGCTCATGAGCGTGCTCCTTGCGTGGCGTGGCGTTGCGTTCTCGACGGGTTGCGTTCTGGCCGGAACAGGGCGGCGGAAATGAAGTCCAGCACAGCGGCGCGCCGCTCCGCGATCCGCTCTGGGGTCAAGGGATTAAAGCCGACGATCTTCTGCATCATGGGGGCACTGCTGAAATAGAACACGATCATGGCGACCATCGAGGGCACGAAGTGCGCCGGGTTGACCGGACGAAATTCGCCGTCCGCGATTCCCTTGCGCATCAGTTCGCCAACGCGGAAGAAAATCGGCTGGATGTAGTTCTTGATCACCTTGTCGATATGCTGGGACTGGCCCTCGCGCGCCCGCATCATCTCGCGCTGCATCAGTCGCGGATAGAGTTGATTGGAAGCGATGAAATCGAAATATGCGCCGACATAAGCCATCATCTTCTCGCGTGGCGGCAAATCGCCGTCGAGCACGCGAAAGACCGTAGTCTTCAGGCCGGAAAACACGTCATCAAGCACCGCGCCGTAGAGCGTTTCCTTGTCTTTGAAGTAGTAATACAGCAGGGCCTTGTTGACCCGGGCCTCGCGGGCGATGGCGTCGGTGCGGGCTCCGGCAATGCCGTGCTCCGCAAACTCCTGTGCGGCGGCCTGCAGGATGGCCGCACGGCTTTCCTCAGGCTGGCCGCGGGAACCCATGCGGGGGTGGAGGACGTGACGGTGATGGAAGAGACGGGCCATCAACTTAATTAACCAGTTAGTTAGATTATACATGTCGACACAGGATGCACAACTTCTTTCGGAAACAGCTGGTAGTAGTACCGTTCGAGGCCTCTGGGAGTGTCTCTTGGGAGGCGTCGTCCCGAACCCGGCGTAGTTCAGCCGGGCGAGAGCCTGCTCTGAGTGCCCATGGGCCTGCGGCCCACCGAAGAAGGATGAAAATCCCCGGGTGCCCCATTTTTGCCGCGTCTTTTGCGGCAAAAGTGGGGATTTTCGAC
>JADGNP010000197.1 GCA_017883425.1 Candidatus Sulfotelmatobacter sp.
CTTGAAGCGGCCAAAGCTGAACCCCGCCACCGTTTGTGGCGCTTCGCTCTTCCACACGGTTAGGTTCTGCCCACCCTCGTTGCTCTCGCTAACCCGTGCCCCCGTGGCGGCAATTTGCATCCCTTTGGGGATGCGGAAAGTCATGTCATAGGTGGCGTACTCCCCCAGGCCGCCGCCAGGATTGTTCGGATACCAGTTCATACGGGCCACGGGAAAATAGTTGCCTCCGCCTTCGTTGGTAACCGCTTCCTTGCCCTCGTATTCCGTGGCAATGGTGAACTGCTCCTCGGCGGCCAGCGCCTTCGGCAGAATCACGGCGAACTGCGCATCGTCATTCTTGTCTTCCTGAATGAATGACAACGGCTGGCCATCGGCTGTGGTCACACTGCGGACCCTCAGAGTTCGGAACAGGTTCAAGGGCACAACCCGCAGGCCGTTCAGGCATGCGGTGAAGGTGGTTTTGGCCTTGCCAATCAAGTTGGCATTCTTCTCGAGCGTGGTCTCAAGCTGCTGATGATCAATGCGGATGGGCTGTCCGATCGTGCCCTTCTTGCGTTCGCCGGCCATGGGGAACGAGGCCCAGTCTCCATATTTGTTCTCGTCGTAGGTCATGAAATCGACTTGATCGCGGGCCTCATGGGGATCAATCGTGTAGAGTTCCTGTCCGTTGTAGTGCTTGCCATGAATGAAAGCGATGAACAAGCCGCCAGGCTCCGGACTCAGCAAGTCTTCCAATATCCGGGACTCGAGATTGTTCTTGAGCTTGTGCCGGGTCGTGTGCTGGCTGTCTTTCAGCGGCCCGGCGTCGCAGCCGGATGCGCCCGCAGCGCCTGCCTTCTTGATTTCGTCGTAGGTAGAGTCGGTGAAGCGCAGCACCATCTGGCTGAAGTTTTCACTGAACTCGTTTTCCTTAGTCAATAGCTTCAGCATGCTCCGTTCAGACGCCGGCGGATCGAGAATGAAATTCCCGTCCCCCGTGAACACCGCCCCCGTCACCTTGCCCGCCACCGGAGCCACAAAGCACACGGTGCCGGAACGCAAATGGAACGTCCCCGCATCGCGCTTCAGTTCAAGATTGCTGACGCTCACGGCTTCGCCGCCCAGTGTGACGTTGCGCAGAGCCCGGTAGGTCGGATCGGAGTTCGGCCCCGGCGCGGCGTTTTGGGCGAAGGCCGCAGTTCCGGTCGAAACCACGACCAGCAGGGTTGAGAAGAAGACGCTTAGAGACACGAGGGCAACAGAGCGCAGAGTGCGGACAAGAAACGGCATACAGCCTCCCGGGGGGAAGGAAACCCGCTATTATCCGCGCTCCACGTAAGAACGCAAGGGCTGGGATCACAGCAAGTCAGCGCTCCTGACGATACAGTAGACCTGCTCTTCCGGCTCCTAGAATCACAGTTCAGCAATGATCTGAGGCACAATAAAAAGGGAGCGCGCAAGCGCTCCCGTAAAAACTGGCGACTGACAACTGGCTACTGGCAACTCCTTCTCAGTACTTCGGCACCTTCGGATCCACGCGGTCGGACCAGGCTGTAATCCCTCCAGCCAGGTTATGCACTTTCGCGAATCCTGCCTGCTGCAGGAATGCGACTGCCTTCGCGCTGCGTCCGCCCATCTTGCAGTGGACTACAATTTCGCGGCTCGAATCGAGTTCGCTCACGCGCTTCGGCAAATCGTTCAGCGGAATGAGATATCCGCCGATGTTGCAGATCTGGTATTCGTGCGGCTCGCGCACGTCGAGCACGAAGAGATCGTCCTTGGAATCCAAACGCCGCTTCAACTCTTCTACTTGAATTTCTGGAACTCCGCTGCCCACAGGTTTTTCCTCCCCACGAATGCCGCAAAACTCGTTGTAGTCTATCAGCTTCGTGACGGTCGGATGCGTGCCGCACACCGGGCAGTCCGGATTCTTGCGCAGCTTGAGTTCGCGGAATTTCATGCCCAGCGCGTCAATCAGCAGCAAGCGCCCGATCAGCGGATCACCGATGCCGAGAATCAGTTTGATGACTTCGGTGGCCTGCATCACGCCCACAAGCCCGGGAAGAATGCCGAGCACGCCTCCCTCCGCGCACGACGGAACCAGGCCCGGCGGTGGCGGCTCGGGATACAGGCAGCGATAGCACGGTCCATTTTCCGTGGCAAACACGCTGGCCTGACCTTCAAAGCGGAAGATCGATCCGTAAACATTCGGCTTTCCGGAGAGCACGCAGGCATCGTTCACGAGATAGCGCGTAGGAAAGTTATCGGTGCCGTCGGCGATGATGTCGAAGTCGCGAAACAATTCCATGGCGTTCGCGCTGGTCAGCCGCATGTCGAAGGTCCGCAGGTTCAGAAAGGGATTGATCCCCTTCAGCTTGTCGGCCGCGGAATCGAGCTTCTTGCGCCCCACGTCGGCCGTCGAATGAATGATCTGGCGCTGCAGGTTGGTGTAGTCCACAACATCGAAGTCGACCAGGCCCAGGGTCCCCACGCCCGCAGCTGCCAGATACAACGCCAGCGGCGATCCCAGTCCGCCCGTGCCAATGCACAGCACGCGCGCCGCTTTCAGCTTCTGCTGGCCCTCCATCCCCACCTCGGGCATGATCAGATGGCGCGAGTAGCGCAGGATTTCGTCCTTGCTGAGCGTTACTGGAATTTCTGTGGTGGTGGCCATAAAGTCCTCAGTTGAATTTTGAATTGCGGCCTCCCGAATCAGGGGGATTAAGGACGCTAGCCGCCGAAAGGGATTGTCATCCCCGACCAAGAGCCTGTCATCCCGAGCGAAGCGAGGGACCTGGGTTCTTGTTTGCGCCACCACTGAGGCCGGGGCTTCAGGCAGAAACCTAGATCCCTCGCTTCGCTCGGGATGACAAGAAGGCTCGGGATGACAAGAAGGCTCGGGACGACAAGAAGGCTCGGGATGACAAGGCTCGGGATGACAAGAGAAGGAGGCATTCTTAGCGGCCTCCGGCGATGGAAGGCACGATGGAAATGTTATCACCTTCCTTCAGAGCGGTTGCCTCTTTGTGCAGGTAGCGGATGTCTTCGTCGTTGAGGTAGAGATTAACGAAGGCCCGTAGTTTGCCGTCTTCCGTGTAAAGGTGCTTCCGTAAATCCGGATGCTGCGCCACCAGCGCGCTCATCGCCTCGCCGACGGTAGCTCCCTGGACTTCCACCGAGGCTTGCTTGCCCACATATTGCCGCAAAGGGGTAGGAATGTGAATTTTGCTCATAGACTTTGCACCCGATCCGAGCTGTATTTCCAATGATTTACGCGTCTGTCTGCAAGTTTACGGACTGAGCAGACTGATTAACTGACTGATGCTTTCTGCCGCATGAAAGTTGCAAAAACACGCTCGTGGTCTATAAAGCTGAGGACACCGAGCTTGGCCGCTTTGTCGCATTGAAGTTTCTGCCCGAGGACATAGCTCAAGATCCGCAATCTCTCGAACCCTTCCGCTGGGAGGCACGCGCCGCTTCGATCCCGACTGGAGCGCCGCAGTGCTGAAGAGGCGCTGAGAGTGCGTTCACTGTGGACTTCCGTCTCCGGGTCTTTCGCTTTGAAATTCTCAATAACTTTACATTTCTCTCGTTGACTTGTGCGACGAGCGGACGGAAAATCGTGCCCCTGTGGGGGCCCGCTTCAAATCAGACGAAATTGACAGGAGGATTTTCCATGCGCAGAGCGATTCTGTTGATCGCGATAGCTGTGGCCGCGAGCCTCGCTGCCGCTCAAGATCAAAGCAACATTTTCATCCCACCTTCGAGCATCGAGAAGCCCGGCGATATTGGCGTTCGGGCGCACACCCATTACTACATGCGTGTTCCTGATCCGAATATTACTCCGGACTCCCCGCCGCCTGGGATCACCGTCGAGACGCCCGGTTCGATCGGCTGTATCTACAACTTGGTTTCAGCACCCGTCGCCGGGTGTCCGGTTGCCACCGCCACGCAAGTGCCGACGGGCGGCACTCAGACGATCGTCATCGTGGACGCGTACGACTACCCCAGCGCCGGGGCCGATCTCAGCACATTCTCCTCGAGGTGGGGCCTTCCATCAGCGAACTTCGTCAAAAAATATGCCACCGGGCATCAGCCGCCCAACGGCTGCGCCTCAGGGTGGGAAGGCGAAGAGTCGCTGGACATCCAGTGGGCCCACGCCATGGCGCCAAAAGCCAAGATCGTATTAATGGAAGCGGCGTCCAACTCGTTCTCCGATTTGGACGCGGCCGTTACGGCGGCGAATACCTACATCCAGAACCATGGTGGCAAGGGTGAAATCTCCATGAGTTGGGGAAGCAGCGAGTTCAGCAGCGAAACGGGCAGTGACGGATTATTTACGCAAAGCAATGTTGTCTATTTCGCTTCGTCCGGCGACTCCGCCGGTGTGAGTTATCCCAGCGCCTCACCCAACGTTGTCTCTACGGGCGCCACCCAGATCAATCGAAACAGCTCGGGGAATTACACCAAACAGGTCGGCACGACCGATTGCGGGTTCGGGGGCTGCGGCGGCGGCAAAAGCGTATACGAAAGCCGTCCGTCTTACCAGAGCGGTGTATCGGGGGTTGTGGGCAGTCAACGCGGGACCCCCGACATCGCATCCGACTCCAGCGGAAATTCTCCCGTGTGGGTTTATAACTCGAGTTGCTACAACTCGTGGCTGGAAGTGTACGGAACCAGCGTGGCAGCGCCGACTCTGGCCGGCGTGATCAACAATGCCGGGTCCTTCAAGGCCAGCAGCAACGCCGAACTCACGGAGATCTACAACAATCGGACCAAAACTGCCGACTATACCGACATCACTTCCGGCAGTTGCACGGGGCACAGCGCAAAGACCGGGTACGACTTGTGTACTGGAGTCGGGGTGGTCAACGGATTCGGGAAGAAATAGGAAAGAGCTTCGGGGTGGACAACAGAGGTGTGGGCCGGCAGGCTCGCACCTCTTTTTGTATCGGGCTACGCCACGGTTCCAGGTGCCACAGAGGCTCAGCGCCGAAAGCAGTTTTGTAGAAATCGATGGCGGCCTCTCCGTCACGCATCACTCCCAGGCTGACGCGAAGGCTCCGAACTCCCAAGACCCAACACCTAACGCCCAACACCCGAACCCGCGACCTGAGCCAGACAAGCCACTTATCCGCTCCGTTGCGTAGCCCTAGAATCTCTCAGGGAGAATAACGATGACGATCTTTGATCCAGCTCGCGGCAGAATCATTGATGGCGGGGGCGGCAGCGGCGGCAACCTGCTTCGCCTGATCGGCTTGGGAATTGCCGCATTCCTGCTCGTGATCCTGCTCTTCAGTGCCGTCACCCGGGTGGGTACCGGTCACGTGGGCGTGCTCACACTGTTCGGCAAAGTTCAGACAGATGGGACTCTAGGGGAGGGCATCCACCTCATCAACCCGCTGAAAACCAATAACGAGCTTTCCATCCAGACGCAGACGCTCAAAGAATCCGCCAGCGTCCCTTCCAGCGAAGGCCTCATGATGAGCCTGGATACTTCGCTCATCTACCACCTTAATCCGGACCGGGCCGCCGAGGTTTTCCAGAAGATTGGCGCCGATTACGAGAATGTGGTCGTCGAGCCCACTCTGCGCTCGGCCATCCGCGAAGCCACGGCCTCTCATACGGCCAACGCTCTCTACACGGGTGAGCGTGAGATGGTGGCGAAGCAAATTTATGATCAGGTGAGCACCCAGCTCAAGGAGCGCGGCCTGACCGTGGAAAACGTTCTCCTGCGCGACATTCAGCTTCCCACCACGCTCAAGGCCGCCATCGAAGCCAAGCAGCAGGCCGAGCAGGAGTCGCTGGCCATGAATTTCCGCCTGCAAAAAGAAACGCAGGAAGCCCAGCGCAAGCGCATCGAAGCCGCCGGAGTCCGCGACTTTCAGCAGATCGTCGCCCAAGGCATCACGCCATCTCTGCTCGAATGGAAGGGAATCGAGGCCACGGAAAATCTGGCTAAGAGCCCCAACTCGAAGGTCGTGGTGATCGGTAACAACAAGAACGGCCTGCCGCTGATCTTGGGGCAGTAGATCGGACGGTAGATCGGTGGTCACTAACTGAATGTGGCGCGGGCGCCCTCGCCCGCGCAGGTTCACCCCAAAGCCGATGCGAGTATCGAAGACGAACGCCGGCACTGCTAACATAAATCCGTGCCTGCCCTGCTCGATGTCCGCCACCTGAACATTTCATTTCCTGCACAGGCCCCGAACCCAGCGGCCCTGCGGGCCGCGGGACAGCCGGGGGCGGCTGTCCCCACACAAACACTTCCCGCAGTGCGCGACCTTAGTTTCTCCATCGCACCTGGGGAAGTTCTGGGCCTGGTCGGCGAGTCTGGTTCCGGAAAGTCGATTACGGCGCTCGCCATCATGCGGCTTCTGCCGCCACAGGCACGGGTCTCGGGCGAAATCTTCTTCACACAAAACGGCAACGCCCCGCGCGATCTTCCCACCCTGGATGACGACGCTATGCGCCAATTGCGCGGCTCTCGCATCGCCATGATCTTTCAGGAGCCGATGACCGCGCTGAACCCGGTCATGCGCGTTGGAGATCAGATCGCCGAGGCGGTCGTCGCGCACAACTCCATTTCGAAAAGCGATGCCTGGCAGCGAGCCGTCGACGCCATGAACGACGTCGCCATCCCCGAGGCGGTGCGCCGCGCCCGCGACTATCCTCACCAACTCTCAGGCGGCATGCGCCAGCGCATCATGATCGCGATGGCGATCGTCAACCGCCCGCAGCTGCTGATCGCCGACGAACCGACCACGGCGCTCGACGTCACCATCCAGGCGCAGATTCTCGATCTGCTCGCTGAACTGCGCACCAAGTTCGGACTGGCCATGCTTTTCATTTCTCACGACCTGGCGGTGGTTTCGCAGATCGCCGATCGTGTCGCCGTGATGTACTCGGGCAGCCTGGTGGAACTGGGCGAGAGGCGAGACATCTTCCAGGCGCCCGCGCATCCCTACACGCGCGGCTTGCTCCACGCCGTGCCTGATCTCAAGACGGACCGCGCTCGCCCGCTGCAGACGATTGAAGGCACTGTCCCCGCGCTGCACCACATGCCTCCGGGCTGCGCGTTCGAGCCCCGCTGCGAATTCCGCGCGCCCGAGTGTATGCGTGCGCTCCCGGCGCTGGTCGAAGTTGCAGCCGGGCATTGGGCTCGCTGCCCGGTGGTGAATTCACAGGCCAGTTAGGAACATTCCTGACTCCACCTCAACCCTGAAAAGCGCAATCGGGGCTGCACCGGACTCCATATTTCTGCTATCCAGTCTATAATCTGCAATTTGTCCGGTGATCCGTGCGCATACTGCTTCTCAGCGATATTCACGCCAATCTCGAAGCTCTCGAAGCCACCTTGGCCGCTGCGCCGCCGTTCGACGCGGTCGTGAACCTGGGAGACATTGTCGGCTACGGTGCCAGTCCAAACGAGGTGGCCGAGCGTTCTCGCAAGTTAGGCAAGATCTTCGTCCGAGGTAATCACGACAAGGCTGCCACAGGGGTGATGGACCTCGACGATTTCAATCCCATGGCCGCTTCTGCCGCCATCTGGACCCGCAATGAATTGACGCCTGAGAATCTGGAGTGGCTCCGCGCCCTGCCGCATGGTCCCATTGCTTTGCCGGATTTCCCCCAGGTGCAGTTGGTCCACGGCTCTCCTAACGATGAGGATGAGTATGTTGTGTCGCTGGGGGATGCGCTGGCGCCGCTGATCACCCTGACCATTCCCATAACTTTCTTTGGACACACGCACCTGCAAGGTGGATTTTTTGCGAACGGCTCCTCCGCCGACAGTTTCCGTCCGGAGTACCGCACCGTGGGCCAAGCCGAATCGGTCGCGCTGCAACTGAAGCCCGCCACGCGATATTTGATCAATCCCGGCTCCGTCGGCCAGCCACGCGACGGTGACTGGCGCGCCGCTTTCGCCCTGTTCGACACGGACGCGCAGGTCGTCCACTTTTGCCGCACGCCCTACAATCTGAAAGAAGCGCAGGATCGAATTTTCGCCGCGAAACTCCCCCCGCGCCTGGCCACGCGCCTCGCGGCAGGACGTTGAGCGACACGATCGTGCTGCGGTTCGTATCGGGGTATGCCTTCAGGAAGGCATAGCCTGATACGAATCGTGAATTTTTCCGCAGCCTCTTTGGGCGCTGCCATAGAACCTCAAATCCCCATGCCCAGCGCCTGAAGGCGGGCTTGTGCGACGAACCTTGCGGCATCGCTGAAGCGATGCCCTGATACGAATCGTGGGTCTGCCGCGGCGGCCGTTATAAACTCGAATCATGTATTCTTCCCGCAGCGCTGGAACCAAGTCCCTCTTTGAAGCCCGCGAGAATCCTCCCGAGCACTACCTGATCGCCCACAGCGACGGCGGTGCGCGCGGCAACCCGGGCCCGGCCGGTTACGGGGTGGTGATCAAAGACGAATCCGGACGCACGGTCGCTGCCCTGAGCGAATATCTCGGCCACCAGACCAACAATTTTGCCGAATATCAGGGGCTGATCGCCGCCCTCGAATATGCGATCAAGCACGGCCCCAAGGCGCTCAAGCTGATCAGCGATTCCGAACTGCTGGTGCGGCAGATCAAGGGCATCTACAAGGTGAAGAACGCGACCCTGCAAGACCTGCACGGGCGCGCCAAGGAATTGATTGCCCAACTCGACTGGTTCTCGATCGGCCACGCCCTGCGCGAGCACAATCAGGAGGCCGATCTGCTGGCGAACGAGGCTATGGACAAAGGCATGGGGCGAAGTGTGGCGCGGGCGCCCGCGCCGCCTTCAGGCCAGCCGCATTCTCAGCAGGAATTCGAAGGCATCGTGCGTAACGGAACAGTGGAACTCTCAAACGGGACTCTGCCGGAAGGCACTCGCGTCCAGGTGCGCGTGAAGAAGTGAGCGACTAGAGCAGTTCTCGCGATGGTGTAGAGTGTGCACCCTCAGCGGCTAAAGCCGAAACCCGTTGCAGTTCCTGGCGGCACGGCTGAAGCCGTGCCCTT
>JADGNP010000689.1 GCA_017883425.1 Candidatus Sulfotelmatobacter sp.
GCAAACCGGCAAGATCGCGGGCTTCGAGGCCCTGACGCGTTGGCAACGTCCGGAGGGCGTACTCTCACCGATGGAGTTCATCGCGGTTGCGGAGGAGACTGGGCTCATCATCCCCATGAATCGGCAACTATTGCGCGAAGCCTGCCAACATCTGCGATCCTGGCAGTCGGAATTTCCTTCCAGCCCGCCCCTGACCATGAGCGTGAACATCACTTCCAGGGAGTTCGCCCAGCCCGAGCTAGCCAGCGAGATCCGCAAATCCCTGGAGCAGACCGGCGTTGATCCAGGCTGCTTGCAACTCGAAATCATAGAAACGATCGCCATGGGGGACGCGGAAAAATCCGGCCACGTGCTGGAGCAATTGAAGGCACTGGGGGTGCGCTTGAGCATCGACGATTTTGGCACCGGGTATTCCTCGCTCAGCCGCTTGCGCCGGATTCCAGTGGACACCTTGAAAATCGACCGGGCCTTCATTTCGAACATGGACCGCGACCCGGAAAGCCGCGAGATCGTGCGGGTCATCATTATGCTTGCCCACAATCTCGGATTGAAGGTCGTCGCCGAGGGGACGGAGACGGAAGAGCAAATCAATTTGCTCAAGCAGCTCAATTGCGAGATGGCACAGGGATACTTTTTCTCCCGGCCCGCTGACGACCAGGCGATGTTGAAACTATTGGTGAGCAACCACAGCGCTCGTGCCGCGACCGTCGGTGGTTAGAAGGCGGAGTACGCGAAGCTGCGATAGCCCCCGTTACTAGGCTAAGCGTCGCGATTGACCTTTTCCCATGGTACGGCCTAACGTTCGCGCCACTTTTTGTCGGTGGGTGAGCCACTCATCACAAGGCGCCGAACAGGTCAGGTAATACCTCCCCTGCATTCCCCAAATGACATTCTGTGAACGAGGATGCGTTCGCTGGACTCTCTGGCCCCACGTAGATTGTTTGCGCACGACCAGCGACATGCGCAACAAAGCTGGCAGCAGGCTCGACCACGCCCGACGTTCCTATGGCCATAAAGAGCGTGCATTGGTCTAGTGCGCGATAGATTCGATCCAACTCGAATGGCACTTCGCCAAACCAGCAGATGTGCGGGCGAATCCGACCGCCGCATCCGCATCGGGGAACTTCGGCTGGCGGCTCGTAGAGATTCGTATCGTCAAATGGAGGGCGGCTGCAAGTGTCGCAATGGCTCTTGAAAAGCTGTCCGTGCATGTGGACGACGTTTCTCGAACCCGCCTGCTCGTGAAGGTTGTCCACGTTCTGGGTGCAGACGAAGAGGCGCTCTTGCAGCGCGTTTTCAAGTTTCGCGAGGGCGAAGTGGGCCGGATTCGGTTTGGCTGCCGAAGCCACGCGCCGACGCATGGAATAGAACTCCCACACCAGCTGGGGATCGCGGTGCCAAGCCTCGGGCGAAGCGACCTCCTCAATCCTGTAATTTCTCCACAGGCCAACCCCACCACGGAAAAATTGGAATGCCGCTCTCCGCACTCACTCCTGCTCCGGCAAGAATGAAGACGTGGTCACTGGAGGAAACTGTGAGCATTTATGAAAAATGTACGGTGGAGTTCAGAGGCTCTGAATCGATCCTTAAGGACCAAACGGCATACGCCAACAAGGGGGGCTAATTACCAAGTGAGCGAATGAACGCCCTGCGCTCTCGGCCTTGGCCTTGTCCCACGGTGCCTCGCAGCTTATCGACAACTTCGTCGGTCGATAGGGGCTTACTGAAGTAGTATCCTTGAATCTCGTCACAATGATGTGCCCGCAGGAATGACATTTGCTCTTCGTTTTCGACGCCTTCCGCAATCACCTTGAGATTCAAGCTTTTTGCCATGCTGATGATTGCGGTTGTGATCGCCGCGTCATCAGGATTCACGGCGACATCGCGAATAAACGAACGGTCGATTTTGAGCTTGCTAACCGGAAATTGTCTCAAGTAGCTGAAGCTGGAATAGCCGGTCCCAAAATCGTCAATTGCCAACCTCAACCCCATGGCCTTTAGTTCTTGAAGAACTAACAACCTCACGTCTGCATTAGATAGCAGGAGACTTTCTGTGAGCTCCAGTTCGAGGTATTGGGAAGCGAGGCCGGTCTCGTGGAGCACTCTCCTGATGAGTTCGCGGAAGCCCTCTTGACGAAACTGTACCGCTGACACATTGACTGCCACCGGCACTGCCGGAAGCCCTTCGTCTTGCCATTTCCGGGCTTGAGAGCAGGCAGTCCTGAATACCCATTCACCGATTGGCATGATCAGGCCGCTGTTCTCAGCAATTCGTATGAACTTATCAGGTGGCACGAGGCCTAATTCCGGGTGTTGCCAGCGGAGGAGCGCTTCCAACCCGGTGATCCTTCCAGTGCCAATATCCATCTGCGGTTGATACTCCAGAAAGAGTTCCTTTTTGTCGAGCGCCAGTCGCAAGCTGTTCTCCAAGGTCAATCGCTCCACAACCTGAGCATTCATGTCATCCGTAAAAAACCGAACGTTGTTACGTCCATTCTCTTTGGCGCAATACATGGCTGCGTCGGCATTCTTGATCAGGGTTTCGCCATCCGCACCGTGTTCCGGGAAAATGCTGATGCCGAGGCTGCCACTAATGCTAAGGGAGT
>JADGNP010000198.1 GCA_017883425.1 Candidatus Sulfotelmatobacter sp.
AGGCTGCGGGATACACGAACGCCGGCACGGTGGAATTTCTGGTCGACCAGCAGAAGAATTTCTATTTCCTCGAGATGAACACGCGGCTGCAGGTGGAGCATCCGGTGACGGAGTTGATCACCGGGCTCGACCTGGTGCACCTGCAGATTCGCGTCGCGGCGGGTGAGCGGCTGCTCTTCACGCAGGAAGAAGTAGTGATTCGCGGACACGCCATCGAGTGCCGCATCTACGCCGAAGATCCCGACAACAATTATTTTCCCAGCCCGGGCAAGATCACTTTGCTGCTGCTGCCTTCCGGACCCGGGATCCGCCGCGACAGCGGCATGTACGAAGGCTGGACCGTGCCCATGGACTACGATCCGCTACTGGCCAAGCTGATTGGCTACGGCACCGACCGCGATCAGGCCATCGGCCGGCTGACGCGCGCCCTGAACGAATATTTTGTGGGCGGGATTAAGACGAATATATCGCTATTCCGACGCATTCTGAGCGATCCGGATTTTCGCGCCGCGAAGATGGACACCGGTTTCCTCGACCGCCTCTTGAAGCAGAAGTGGGCTGAGGTTCCAACGGATCCCAAGGCGATCGAAGTTGCGGTGATCGCCGCCGGCATCTTTGCCGTTTTGGGCCCTGCCGCCGCGGGAGCGGGAGAGCGCCCGGTCGGCAACGACTCCGCGAGTAGCAAGCCGAACGCCGCTTCCAACTGGAAGATTGCGGCTCACAAAGAGGCGACGCGATGAAGCTCAAGCGGGTTACTGGCAACCGGCAACTGGCTGCTGACAACTGGTTTTCGTGACCTACGACATCACCATCGACGGCAAGAACTACCGGCTCGACCTCAATCGGTCGGAGGGCTGCTGGTCATGCCGCCTCGATGGACGCGAAGTCGAAGTCGACGCCGTGCTGGCGCGGCCCGATGTGCTTTCTCTCCGCATCGGCAACCAGGCGTACGAGGTGAAGTGCGAACGCGTTGCTGGCGACATGCATCTTTGGGTGGGCAGCGCGCGCTTTGCGGCCGAAGTCCGCGATCCCCGCTCGTTGCGCGGGCGCGTCCGCGCGGTGGATGATCAAGGGCCCAGGAAGCTGACGGCCCCCATGCCGGGCAAGATTGTGCGCGTGCTGGTGAGCCAGGGGGCCGAGGTCGAGGCGGGCACAGGTGTTCTCGTGGTCGAGGCGATGAAGATGCAGAACGAAATCAAGTCGCCGAAGAAGGGGACGATTCAGAAAATACTGGTCAGCGTAGGCGCCGCCGTCAACGCCGGAGACGTGCTGGCGATTGTCGAGTAATCCGCTCGAGCCACTGCTCGAATCGTTACCTCTCCATCCCGTTGCTGTCGAGCACCTTCTTCGCGTAGAAGTTCTCGACCTTGGCGGTATCCCGTAAGACCTCGTAGTACGCAGCCTTCAGCAATTGCTCGCGGCGGTCATGAAGCTGCGAACGGATGGCTTGCTGTACTCGCGGATCGGACAGTTCACGCTGTCCCGCGGGCTCCTTCGACACAAGTTTCACGATGCGGAATCCGAATGCCTGCTTGGTCGCGGGATTGACCACGCTGACGATAGCGCTGTACTGGCCGGGCTTAAGCTTCATGACCGCATCGCGCGTCGCCGGATCGGTCCCCTTCAGGCCAGACTCGGGCACCGTGCCGAGATCGCCGCCGTTGCCCGACGTTTCCGGGTCTTCGGAATACTTCATGGCCAGGGTGGCGAAGTCATCGCCACTGTCCAGGCGATTGGCGATCATCTGGACTTTCTTACGGGCCTCGGCTTCGTTCTGCGCTTTGTCATTCTGGTTGTGGGCCTGCGGGTTGGGCGCTGGGGTCACCATGATCTGGGCCAGATGGTACTGGGGCTCGATCAGGTTGAATTCGCCCTTATGCGCGTTGTAGTAGTCGGTAATGTCCTGGTCGGTGACGTTGATTTTGGACGACACTTCCTTGTTCATCACTTTTTCCAGGGTGATGGAGCGCCGGATATCGCGCTTGAAATCGGCCAGGGAGATCTTCTTCTCCTTGAGCCGCTTTTCGAACTCCTCTTCCGAGGCGGGAGACTTGATCTCGTTATATTTACGGTCGACTTCTTCGTCGGTGGCCAGCAGGCCGAGTTTCTCGGCGCGACGCATGACGATTTCGTCCTCGATGAGTTGGTGCAGGATGTTCAGGCGCAACGCCGTAGCCTGCTCTCCTGTGGGCCGCTGCTGCGCTGAGGCAACCTGGTTCTCGTAGTAGCTGTCGACGTCCGACTTCAGAATCTTCCGGCCATCCACCGTAGCCATCACGTCGCCACCGGTCTTCGTGTTACAGCCGGACAGGGCTGCCAGCAGTACGGCGGCCGAGAACGCCGCGGCGAACTGGGCGAGGAATGAGTTTTTTCTCAAGAGTATTTCTCCGTTCCTGACTGCAACCACAAACGAAAATCCAGACCGAGGAAGCTGCCGCGCGGCTTCCCTCAATCACCAACTACTTGGATGCTGGCACCGAGGCCGGTGGAAGGTGCTGCGGCACGGGCTCTCCGGCGTCTTTCAGGGCGGCGTCCAGTGCGGCGCGGACCTCACCGATCGGAACCGCACCGTCAATCTTCTGGCCGTTGATGAACAGAGCCGGTGTTCCGTTCACGCCAAGCCCCTCGGCTTCTTTCATGGAAGCTTTCACGGCATCTTCGTTCTGCGCTTTCACGCAGGATTGCAACTTCACCACATCCACATTGTGTTTCTGCCCTTGCAGCATGGTCATCTTGTCGATGGCGTCGAAGCGCGCAACCGGAGTCTTCTCCGTGTCGACCTCGCGCTTGTTGGCGTGGATGTAGTCCGCGAAATCCCAATAGGCATCACCGTTCTGCGCGGCCAGGCAGTTTGCGTCCACGGCCGCATGGAGCGCCCACGGATGAATCTCCGTTAGCGGATCGTCTTTGTAGATAAACGTAACCCGGTCGCCATACTCTTTGAAGATCTGGGGAAACAGCGTCTGGTGCATCCGCGAGCAGAACGGGCACTCGAAGTCGTCGAAATTGACCACCAAGACCTTGGCGGATTTGGGTCCGCGCGAAGGCCGGCCGGTGATGTCGATCTTGCTCATCAACTCGGCGAACGGATCCTTGGTCAGGTCGAACTTGGTCACGCGCAGCATGGTGGCGCGGTCCTTGGACAGCAGGAACTTGTAATCCTTCTGCTTGCCGTCGCCACCTTCGATGTTCACCGACACCGCGTCATACCCCGGTATTTCGGTGCTCGGCGTAATCGCGCCGACATTCACTTTTACATCGGGGGGCATGGTATAGAAAGCGCGCACCTGGTGCTCGATCTTGCGAGCCACGTCGGGAGGCGCGGACTGGGCAACACAACCCAGGCAAACCAGAAGCAGGATGAGCAGCGAACGTCGAATTAGGATCACCAGAAACCGCCTCAGCATCACTAGTTATCGTTCGATTATCTCACAGCATATGGGAGTCAGCCCTGGAAGCGGCGGGCCTGCGGCGCTTCTAGCCCGTGCGGCGGAGTTGCTCCGCGGGCAGCAGAGAGTTCATCGATCCGGAGCGGAATCCTTCCAGGTCGAGAGTCACGAACTTGAATCCCAGCGCTTTGAAGATCGCCGTGAACTGGGCCGCCATGGCGGGATCTAGAGCGCGCTCCAGTTCCTCCCGGGCGATCTCAATGCGGACGATGTCGCCATGATGGCGTACGCGGAACTGCCGGAAGCCGAGGGCTCGAACCGCGTCTTCGCCACGCTCGACCACGTCGAGCGCCTCGCGCGTCACCGGGCGCCCGTACTCGATGCGTGACGAGAGGCAGGCCGATGCCGGCTTGTCCCAGATGCGCAGCCCAGCGTGGCGCGCCAGTTCGCGAATTTCCTCTTTCGTGAGTCCCGCTTTCAGCAACGGAGCGGCGACGTGATGCTGCCTGGCAGCCTGTTGCCCCGGGCGGAAGTCGCCCTGATCATCCAGGTTCACCCCGTAAGCAATTGCGTCGAACCCGCGCGCGGCGCGAAGTTTTTCCATCACCGCAAACAGTTCGTCTTTGCATTGAAAGCAACGCTGTCCATCGTTGCGCGCATATTCGGGACGGTCGAGTTCCGACGTGGAGATGACTTCGATCGGAATCCGCTGCTCGCTGGCGAAAGCGATGGCGTCGCTCAGGTGAGTGCGGGCCAGGCTGGGAGAGTCGGCGATCACGGCCAGCATGTCGGTGCCAAGAGCGCGGTGAGCGGACCAGGCGAGATACGCGGAATCAACCCCACCAGAGTAGGCGACGAGCACCCGGCCCAGCTGGCGAAGGTCCGCCTGCAGTTGAGAATCCTTCGCGCCGATTTCCGTTTCCGGGGACCGCATCCCATCATGTTAACAGCCCTGGCTGTCGCCGTCCTTGCCGGGCGCCACAAAAGTAGCGCCGCCGTCCCGGCGGCTGTCCAGCGGGCGTCCTCGCCCGCCGCGCCGAGGGCGAGACGCACAGCCGGCAAGGTGCCGGCGCTACTTCTGTCCGTTGCTAGTACAGCCGTTCCTGCCGCCTCAGATTTCCGAACGAGCCGATATTCGCCAGGCTGAAGGTGAAGCGGAACAAATTCTCATTGCGCACGTTGGCGATGGCATACCGGCGGTATTCCAGCGTCATACCGCAGCAATTCCAGTTGTAGGTGGTCTGCGCCGTCGCGAACTGCAACTGCCGCGTTTCCGCGTCCATGCCAAAGCTGCTGGCCGCGCTGAATCCCCGGCGTGTAAGCCCGCCATAGCCCAGCGCCACCCGGAACTGCTGAAACTTGAGCGGAATTGTGTTGGGCTGCGGAATCTGCAGAAAGGCATCCCCACCGCCTACCGTGAAAAGCCCAAAATTGTGGTTGACCAGGAGCGTGCTCGCATTGATGCGGCCCTGCTGGAAATCGTAGTCGAGATCCCACTCCGTATCGGTGTGGCTGGTAGTGGCAACCCGCAGGCGCGACACCAGGGGAGAAAGATGCCGCGCTTCGGTGGCGAAGGCGATGCCCGTCAGGTCTTCCGTCGTGGTAAAGACGTTGCGCTGTCCCGACACCAATGCCCCGCCGAAGGTCGGATCGAGGAAATATTTTTGGGAAACCTCCCAGCTGGCCACTTCCCTTGTTTCGGGACCCGGGGTGCACGGCTGGTTGTCCAGATTGCTGACGCGCTGCCAGGGAACGGTCTGCTCCGGCGCTGCGGCCCCCACGGCCAGGCCCGTCATGGGCGTCTCACACTCCTGAATTCGCGACGACGACCCTTTTGCGTAGAGGCGGGTCACGAATCCATACTCGACCTCGTGGGTATTGCTCAGGATGTCGCGCTCATCGAAGTGGAGCACATTCGCGAAATCATTCACTCCCGTCACCAGACGGTAGACGACACGCGGTTCGATGACGTGCTTCCACTTTCGTCCCAGAAACTGCTTGTCGAATATCTTCTCCAGAACCGGGGGCCGCACCTCCACCGACGTTTCCAGGGCCTGCCGGTTCGTGGGATCGTTGACCGCAATACCGCCCACAAACCGCTCGGCGTAGTACGTCTCATGCAGAGTTAGCCCTGGGCGCAGGGTCCAACCGCGGAACTGCAAGGGCAGGGAGATCTCGGGGCTGAAATCGAAGCGGCCCAGCAGGCTGCTGGTATGAAACCCCGGTTCACTGCGAGAGAGGCCGCTCAGCGAGGCGTCGAAGGACCAAAAGAATGGTGAGCGTCCCAGCGGGCGGTCCACGCTGGATGCGTCCGCGCTGGGAGTATGCAGGATCCGAATGGAATCAAAAGTGGGCTTCGAAAGGGTTCCGTCGGGATCGATGGTTTGAAAGAAGTTCTGATAGCGCTCCACCATACCGCCGAAAGAGAAGCCGTTGGTCGCCTTCGACAGAAAAACCTGCGACTTTACCTCCGAGTTTACGGCCTGGGTGAAAACTTCGTTGAAGGCCAGCCGGAACAGAAACGAACTCAGGTAGTCGATATTAGAGATGGCGCGGAAGCCGTAGAAGTTGCCTTCGGCGGTAAGGCGCGCCTCCTGGCCGCCTTCGCGCAACTGTTGCAGGCCGGTCTTCGTGTCGATCACAATCCCACGGTCAACCACGCCGGAAAAATTCATGTCCACGTAGGAGGTGTCGCTGGGGCGCGCACGAAACTCTCCTCTTTGGGCCCACCCTCGCTTGGAGAAATATTCCGCTCCCACGGTAGCGTCCATGCTCCGGTTCATTGCCCAATAGAAGGAGTCGCCGACGATATTGCCTTTTGTGGAGGAACGGCCCACAGTCGGCACCAGGAACCCCGTATCTCTCACTTCCCGGGCCACCGGATGAGTTGCGTAGGGAAAGTAAAGAATCGGGATTCCGTGCAGCAGAAACTTGCTGTGGTAGATGCTGGCATTGCCGCCCACATCTACAACTACTTTGTGGGCCTGAAACTGCCAGTTGGGATGCGGAAGTTCGCAGGTCGTAATTGTGCCGTCATAGACGAGGTAGTGGTCGGGGCTGGTTTTCTCCACAATCTTCCCGGTGAAGGCGAACGGAGCGGTCGAGGTCACGACCACGCGGTTGCCGCGAAATCGTAGTCCGGTGGTTGCGGTAACGTCGTAGAAGCGTCCGGTTTCGGCGGTCAGATTGTAGTTCCCATGACTGGCTTTGATATGGTCGTCGTTTGGACCGCCGTCGAGACTGAAGTGCCCTGAGGCCGTGGCCTCGCCGCTGTCGGCGTCGTAGGTGACTTCATCGGCCCGCACGACGTACGTGCGATAGCGAATTTCGGCGTTGCCATGCAGTTTGTAGACATCGCCGGCTTTTTCCTGCTGCAAAGCGCAGATGGTCGTCGAATCGGAGTCCTGGGCTGCGGCTTGGCTGGCGCAAGGCGTGCTGGAAGCGGGTGCTGGTGTTTCTGCTTTCTGTGCGGTCTCATGCGTGGTTGGGGCCGCGGCTTGACCGGAATTTCCCGAACGCAACTGGCTGGTTACTAGCGCAGTCGCGAGAAGCTGATGACAAAGAAACAGCGCCGTGATAAGGAATCTAGTGCGAAGAGTCATCGGAAGAAAATCAACGGAAGAAGATCGTCCATCGAAGACGTACCTGCCCTTTCCGCTATGTTGCCGCGGCATCGTGAACTTAGCACGGCGCTGGCCGCGAGGCAAAGTGGCGAAAAAGGCTAGGATTCCCGTTGCTTCCCTTCCGGTTGTACGTTTCACTCGAACTGGTGCGATTTCGAAAGACTGGCTTTCATGAATTGTCCGCTGTGTGGAGAAGTTTGCCGTTGCCCATCGGAGCCCCTTCCCCCGGCATCGTCGCTGTGGGGGCTCGACGCCGAGCCTGGGCACGATGCCGCTTTGGAGTCGAAGGGGATTGATCCGGAAGTCGCGGAGATGAATTCTGCTGCGGATCGAGCCGTCGCATCCGATTCGCCAACCGAGGCCGTTCCTCAGGCCGGGGATGCCCCTGCCTGGCGCGACGAACTTTCCGACCGGCTCAACCGTTATCGCGCGCGCCGCAAAGTGCGTCCGCCCCGTTACCCTTCTCTGAATTTGCAGTTTGAAGCGCTTGAATTATCGACCAGACCCAATGCTGCCAGCGGATCTTCGCAGTTCCCGGCGTTCGAGCCCGTCTCGAACCATGCCCTCGCGCTCGATGGCATCAGGCACGAGCCCTCGGCCGCCGCGGAGCCAGGAGTACAGTCCCGGCAGGCGCCCGCCCGGGAACCCGCCCCGCAGCCCGTACCCCAGCCCACGGGACATTCGGGCGCGAAAATCATCGAGTTTCCGAGGTTTGCCTGGGGACCGCCTGCGCCTCCGCCGGATCAACTTGCGGAGCCCGTCAGCGAGCGCCCGCGAATCCTCGAAGCCCCCGAGGTTGCGCCTCCGCCTCCGGCGCTCGGCGGAATTACCATGGAAGCAGCCGAGCGCGAGGAAGCCGAAAGGCGGCCCGGCATCGACATTCCTCTGCAGAGCGCGCCCCTGGGTTTGCGCCTCGTGGCGGCCCTGGTCGACGGATTGATCATCGCTGCGGCATCGGCTCTCTTCGGTTTCATTTTCTGGAAGGTCGCCTCCAGCCGTCCGCCGCTGGTTCAAATTCTGGGGCTCGCCGCCGGGATCCCCTGCCTGTTCTGGGCGGCCTACCAATATCTGCTGATCGTCTACACCGCCAGCACTCCGGGATTGCGCGTCGCCTGCCTCGAGCTTGCCTGCTTCGACGGCACTTCCACCAGTCGCTCCTTGCGCCGCTGGCGCGTGCTGGCCGCCTGCCTCTCCGCTGTTTCCGCCGGCATGGGTTACGCCTGGGTCTTTCTCGACGAGGACGCCCTCTGCTGGCACGACCGCATCACCCACACCTACCTCGCGCTTGGCAGGCGCGAGTCCAAAACCCGAGAGTCCGAAACGGAAGGGCACTGATCCCCAGCAGAGAGCATATTTCTCAAAAAAGTGCAGAAATGAGAGCTCGTCAGGCTTAAAATGCGCCGAAGGAGGACCTGAACGTGGCCAACTCACCCAATCCTGCAAACCAAGACGGCTACACCACAGTGCGTGACCTGAAGTGGTCGCACGCCGAAAAAATTATTGCCCGCAAAGCCTTCAACCAAGCTCTTGAGCGGGAGTTTGAGATGGTCATTTCGGAGGCAAAGCAAATGGCCGCAAAGATCGAGCAGCCTTCCGACCTCTGGGAGCTGGAAGGTTATCTGACCCACAGCCGCAAAGAGATCGACCGCAGATATGACTATAGGTACTCGATGCTCATCTTCGTTTTCGGAAACCTTGTACGGGAAGGCCGCCTTAGCGAGGAAGAGTTGCACGGCTTAGCAGAAGATAAGCTCGCACACATCCGCTCCTACGCCACGCTCTTCTCCCGACTCGACTCGGTAGCCTGAAAACAAACCAGAGCGACTTGCCTGCGCTGTGCGCCGCGTTGCCCGCCGACACCGTCTTGGCGCCAACAATTCTCAGTTTACGTAATGGC
>JADGNP010000199.1 GCA_017883425.1 Candidatus Sulfotelmatobacter sp.
GACCGGCGGTTTCTGTTGCACGGGCTGATTCGGCTGGATTATGGGTTTCTGCTCCGGAGGAGCCGGCTTCTGCGGATCGCTATGTTGCGGGTTACGATTTTCTTGATCTGACATTTTAATTTCTCCTTTGCTGGTCTTGCTGTTGTTGGTAATTGGTGAGTTGTTGCAATCGTGTTGACGCTGATTCAAACGTTTACCGGGAACAGCCGCTCAGGTTCAGGCCTGCAATCAGCACGGTCTTCATCAACGGCTCTTCCGCCGTTATGCGTCACACGAAGGCTGAGAGGTCGATGCGTATCCGCACAATTGTGCGATCGTGGGTAACAACTGGCTGGCCAAATAATCTTTGGCTATGAAGGCGTCTACCCACTTCAAGGCCTGCTCAGGAACATCCACTGCTCCGGATAGCATGATGATTGGCGCCTGCGGCCTGAGTCGACGCATCTCGATGGCTACCTCTTGCCCATTCATTTCGGGCATGAAGTAATCCAGGATTACAACGTCAACCGAGTGCTTAGAGGCTAGTTCCAATCCCTTGCCACCGCTTGCAGCGGTAAGAACGGAATAGCCGAAGCTTTCGAGGAATGATTTCTCGCATTCCAGCACGTCCTCGTTGTCGTCGATGCAGAGCAGGACTGCGCTTTGGAGTGTCGGATAAACCGCCGCGAGCATGGTTCACCTTCAAAGCAATTGTCAATACTTCGGCTCAGGAAACTGTTCAAAATTGCTCACACCATGATCGGTGGCAACCGATCACGTTCCAACCGACACCCCAGCGGCTAACTTGCTGTGGAACGCAGGCGCGATTTCACAAGAGAGTTTGTTGCTGAGTTTCTTGGGAAATTCGGGAGAACAGGCTAATCGTGCAGAACCCTTCGCTCCTCAGAAAGAAACATTGAAGATAGAATCTCGAAAGTGCCGATCCGCTCATTGCCCAAAGCTCCCCAACCGCCTCTCACACCCCGACGCCACGCCGGACTCAGACCGTGCCAAGAGGCCACCGCTCGCGAGCCGTCCGCCACCGGCAAGGAACTGAATCCCGGGGCTCGCGTCGAAAGTCCGGGCAACTTCGGAAAACCGACAGGGGAGATCGGCGCCGTTGAGCGAACAAACGAGGCGTTTGAGCAACACACCTTTTCGAGGAGAAGTGCGTGTGGTGAAGTGACTGGATGAATGGAAAACGGAGCATGTCGTCAAGCCGCCGACGCACCCGAGCGGACATTCCGTATTGCTCACCATAGCGTGAGGCCGCGTAGACTTGACCTTCCTCGGCGGGCTCTTCTCGAAGGAGGACATCGACCGCTATGCCCCGTCCGCAAGAGAAGAAAAGGGGGAAACCGCACCACGACTTCGGGAATAGACTTTCTCATTCGTCACAAACGGTCACGGCGTGACATTCTGCCCTCAAAACCGCAAGCACTTTCGTAACGTGGCGTGCTCATCTGAACGTGCCAAAACCGGACCTGATCCTCGATAGTAGTATGTGGCACTTGCTGTAAGGCGGATCAGCCGATCCTCCCCCATTTTGGCGCAGACGCGCTTGCGAAGAGATCTGTTGGGTTCTTCATGTTCAAAATGGTCCGGACTTCGCAGAGAACCCTCAACCCGCGATTAGGGAGTCTAGTAGCACGTCCGAGATTGCCCTTTGTATTTGGTTTTCTCGCGACGGCCATCGTCGTCTTGGCTTCTCTCTCTTGGTTTCACAGGAATCAAGTCGACGAAGCCCGCTCTGCCCAAATAACTCTCAATCAAATTGCGGTTCTTACGCGAGAGATCAACAATCTTACGTTGGCCACCCTGCAAAAGCAGACCCTGACTCCCGAAGCCGACACGGAGATGCGGGCGGCAAGACAGGCACTGCCTGAAGCAGTGCTGGCGGCACACCTTCATGCTTATCACACCGCTGCCCTAGAGAAGGTCTGGCCCGCGTTAGACAACTACATTACGTCGGCCGGCCGGCAATGGATCCTGATGCAAATCGGGGACTTTGACGAGGCAAGGCAGGCCGATTTCCAGGCGATCAGCCCCCAGTTCGACTTGATGCAGCACCAAGTGCAGATTGCCATTGAATCCGAGGACAAATGGGCCCAAGGTGTTGCGCTGAGAGCTCGAAACGAATTGCTGGCGGCCGCAATATTGACAGCGACCGCCATGCTGATACTTTTTCTCCGGCTCCAGAGACAAGAGCATGTCGGCCAGTTGGAAGAAACCGAGCGCAACGCCCTCAGCGAGAGCGAAGATCGCTTTCGCGCTCTCACCGAGCAGTCAACCGACGTCATTCTCATCGCCGATCGCTCTGGCCAAATCAAGTACGCTAGTCCTTCCGTTCATACAGTTCTAGCGGTGCATGGAGCCAGTCTCGTGGGAACGAACATGATCGACCTGGTGCATCCGGACGATTTCGCGAAGACCATGAGCACAGGGTCGCGATCGGTAGCGTATGGACAGAATCCGAGACAGAATCCGATAGTTGAGTTCCAGCTGCGACATGCAGACGGAAGGTGGCTGTATTTCGAGTGTGTTGTTCGAAACTTGATTCAGCACAAGAATATCGGCGGCATTGTCTACAATGCCCGCGATATAACAGAACGGAAACATGCTCAGGAAGAATTGCTTTTTAGCGCCACCCACGATGCGCTCACCGGCCTTCCAAACCGGGTCTTGTTTCTGGGACGTTTGCAAAGCGTCGTGGATCGGATGAAAAGGCACCCACACGAAGCCGCTGCCGTTCTTTTCATTGATATCGACGACTTCAAGGTCGTCAATGACTGCTATGGCCACGCAACCGGGGACGTTCTAATCAGAGAAGTGAGCAACAGACTGCGGGCATGCATGCGCAGCGACGGCACCATAGCCAGGATGGGTGGAGATGAGTTTACGATTCTAGTGGAGGACGTTACCGACCCGAGCGATGTCATTCGTGTAGCTGAGAGAATCCAGTCTTCATTTGAACGGCCGTTCCTTCTGGAGGGACTTGAGGTTGTCAAGAGCGCGTCAATTGGCATCGCGCTGACATCACCAGAGACATCTGCGGAAGTGGTGCTTCAAAATGCCGATATCGCTATGTATCGTGCGAAAGCCCAAGGCAAGGCTCGCAGTGAGCTCTTTGACCGCACGATGCACGAGCAAGTCATGAGTCGACTTCTTCTAGAAGCCAAGCTGAGATATGCTCTCCAGAATGAAGAACTGACACTTCACTACCAGCCAATCGTCGCGGTAGATACGAGGGCAGTACAGGGCTTCGAAGCTCTCTTGCGGTGGCAGCCCTCGGGATCGAATTCTATACCACCAAGCACTTTTGTCCCGGTAGCAGAACAGTGCGGCCTGATTGTTCCTATTAGTGTTTGGGTTTTAAAGAAGGCGTGTTTAGAGGCGGCAAGTTGGCGACAGCGCTATCCTGCTGACCCGCCGTTATATGTCAGCATTAACATCAGTTCAAAGCATTTCTCTCACGCCGGTTTTATTGGGCACGTCAAAGATGCACTTGAAGAGAGTGCGATTGATCCGCAGTGCATAACCATTGAGCTCACCGAGAGCTTGGCCATGAACGACGTTGCGGCGACCTTCCAAACGATGTCGCAGCTACGGACTTTAGGAGTGAAGCTGAGTATCGACGATTTTGGTACCGGATATTCCTCTCTGAGCTATCTCCGTCGTTTTCCAGTCGACACCCTGAAAATCGATCAGTCGTTCGTTAAGACGATGGATGCCGAAAACTACGCCATCGTTAAGACAATCATCGGGCTGGCGCGTAATCTAGAGCTCAAAGTGGTCGCTGAAGGGGTGGAAACACCTAACCAACACCAACTGTTGGCGTTGGCCGGTTGTGGGTCAGCCCAGGGATACTTGTTTGCGGAACCCATGCCGGCGAACAGTGTTGGCGTTTTCATTGAGTCCAACCGGCGAAACTCCGGCCAAACTAAACAGAAAGGATTGGCACGCTCGACAGCGGGACATTGATTCTTCAGGGAGAGACGATTTCCTCGGGGGCTTTCCACTTTTCCACTGAACAAACGAAGATGAGGCGGTCGTCAGGTCGTCAAGTGGGATGACGACGATCGTATGAGGCTGCGACCATGGCTTAAAAAGGTTTAGCCAGCGACGGAGCTGGGCCTATCTGCCAACTCTGATGCTACAGATCGCAGCTCATGGAGCTAAACAGCTTCAGGTGCATCGTGGACATTTCCCTCTGATAGCAACCTTGCATGAAACCTCCGAACGGCTTTCTCGCCCGCAGTGTGCATGACCTCTCCTTTGAGCCGAAATACGAGAAATTCCGGCCGCGGACGATCTGGAGCCTCTCCAATGCGATTGTGAGAAATGGGCCTCCAGGAATTCACCCAGCTTGGCTGTCGCCTTGAATTGAGGAATGGGGTCGAGTTCCTTGAACGCCGACGTGAATGCAGTAGGCGAAGGCCTTTGGGGGGAGTATATTATGTTCCTTATACGGACCTTTGTGCGGTTGGGCTTCGACGAATCGGATTTTAAGAATGGCGGCAGTGAGCGGCTCATCGATAGCATCGTCGCCTGGGGCGATCTGAACTTAGTTGGGAACCGCATTCGCGTCCATCAATCCGCCGGTGCGGACCACGTTTGCATCCAGGCACTCACAGCAACCCGCAGTCGCTTCCGTCAGCAGAATTGCGGGAGCTTGCAGCGGCTCTCCTGCGCGCCTAGAAACGATGCCGAAGAATGGAAATTCCCGAATCCGGCCATTATTTCTGGGAATCCAACTGCTTAAATATGAAACCTGAGATGCATTTCTTCGCGCAAGACTCTTACAGCGGCTGCACCAGTAAAGGGGTGACCCAGTATGTCAGAGAAGGCAGGTTCCAAGACAGGCGAGGACGCGCCGAAGGCTGTCTCAAGACGCAACTTCATTAAAGGGGTCATCACCAGCGGCGTAGCAGTCTCCTCCGCGAGCTATCTGTTTCGCGCCTCCACTCTCCTGCACGGCCAGCAGTTCACTGCCGGCGTGGGAGAGCGGCTGATTACCCTCAACGTCAACGGTCAGCAGCGTCGCGTCGACGTCATGAAGCAAGAGACGCTGGCGTCAACTCTTCGTTACAAGCTGGGCCTCACTGGCACCAAACTGGGATGCGACCGCGCGGAATGCGGATCTTGCACCGTCCTGATCGACGATATTCCGTACTATTCCTGTTCGGTGCTCACGCACAACGTGCGCGGCCGGAAAGTTCTGACCATCGAGGGCTTGGCGAGTGCCGAGGGAACCTTGCATCCGGTGCAGCAGGGCGTCATCGACGAGCAGGGATTTCAGTGTGCGTTCTGTATGTCCGGTTTCATCATGACCACTGTGGGATACCTGAAAACAAATTCCAATCCTACCCGCCAGGAGTTGGCGCACGGCATCTCGGGATGCCTGTGCCGCTGCCAGGACTACGACAAGATCCTTACCGCGTTGATGCGCGGGGCCGAGAATCTGCGGAGGTCGAAGCTTGGATAACAAGAAGGTTGTCGAGGTCACCCAAGCCACGGAGCGCCAGTACGGAGCCGGCTACAAGCTGATCGGCAAAAACTATACGACTCCGGATTTGTATGCGAAGGTTACTGGCCAGGCGAAATATGCCGAGGACTTTCGCGCGGAAGGCATGTTGTTCTGCAAGTTGTTGCTCAGCCCCATGCCGCATGCGCACGTGAAACGAATCCATGCGGATGCAGCGCTCGCAATGCCCGGAGTCAAAGCCATCCTTACGGCGAATGATCTTCCCGCCCCGGCCGACACCCTTACCGACAACGGCACAGTGATCAAAGCCAGCAAGTGGGGCGAACGCGGTCTCACCATGGAGCCGCTCTATCAGGGCGAACCGATTCTTGCCGTTGCCGCGGTCGACGAACTCACCGCCGCGGAAGCCATCGAGAAAATTCAAATCGATTTTGAGCCGCTTCCGTTTGTCGTCGACCCGCTCGACACTCTACGACCGGGTGGTCCGAATCCACGAACGGATGGCAACGTCTGGACACGGCCTCCAGCGCCGGGGTCACAAGGTCCGGGCGCACCCGTAGTCACGGAGTTGAAGTGGACCGAGGCCGACTTTGCCGAGTTAAAGCATGGCCGTCTTCCGCTGGGCAAGACTCCCGATGAATGGTCGTATGGCGACCTTGATTCCGGATTCAAGAATGCGGCGCTCGTTCTTGACGAGACGTTCGTCACGCCCGACACCAGCCATCAGACGCTTGAGACGCGCAGTGCGATGGCATACTGGCAGAACGGCAAGGTCTACATTCACACCGGCACGCAAAGCACGGCGCAAACGCTGCCCGCGATCGCGCGATGGTTGAACATCGATGCGGACAAAGTTGTTTTTATCAGCGAATACACCGGAGGCGGGTTCGGCAGCAAGATTACCGGCGGGGTGACGATGATCATCCCCGCGCTTCTGGCAAAGAAAACAAATGCTCCGGTGATGATGCGGATCAGCCGCGAGGAGGAGACCTTCATCGGACGGGCGCGTCCCGGTTTTCAGGGAAGAATGAAAGTCGGTTTCTCTAAAGAGGGACGGATCACGGCTCTCGACATGTTCATTGTTTGCGACAACGGCCCCTATGACGCAGTGGGTGATGGGCCCTCATCGGGCCGCATCGTGTCTCTGTTGTACCAGCCCCAAGGCATGCGCTGGCGCGGAGTGACGGTGATGACAAATACGCCGCCCCGGAGTGCGCAGAGTTCCCCGGGCGGACTGCAGGGGATTGTCCTCATGGAACCGGTCATCGCGAAGGCTGCGCGCAAGCTTGGAGTTGACCAAGTGGCGATCCGCCGCATCAACTGCCCCGAGGGTAAGGCGCCGTTCGGACCACTCGTGCAGGGGAAACGGCAATATGCCACCAGTGCGTTTATAAAGGAGGCGCTCGATCGCGGCGCGGAGCAATTTAAATGGAGCGAACGCGTTGCGCGCACTCCGAAGAGGAGGGGAACGAAAGTTCGCGGCGTCGGCGTGTCGCTGAGCTGTTACGTTGGCGGCACGATCGGATTCGACGGCCTTCTCGTCATCAGGCCCGATGGCCGCATCACCTTTCAGTCTGGAATCGGCAACCTGGGGACGGAGTCGGTGATCGACGTTCATCGCGCGGGCGCGGAAGTTCTCGGCGTGCCGTGGGAGAAATGCGACGTGGTGTGGGGTAACACCACAAAGAACCTTCCATTCACGTGCGTATCCGGCGGCAGCCAGACAACGCACGCAATGACGAGGGCAGCGTACGCGACCGCGATGGATGCCAAAAAGAAACTTCAGGAAATCGCGGCCAGGAAACTCGGCGGCAAACCAGAGCAATACGAGGTCGCCAACGAGCGTGTCTTCCGCAAGGGCGGTGGCGCCGGCATGACTTTGGCGCAGGCGGCGAAACATGCGATTGAACTGGGTGGCGTCTACGATGGCCACGAGGCGCCCGCCGATGTCCACAAATTGACAAAAGCATCGATCGCGGCATTGGCCGGCCAGGGCCTGGTGGCGGCAGCCAAGGACAACTACCCACGTGACGGCGCGACGTTTTCCTACGTCGCCAGCTTCGCCGAGGTTGAAGTCGATGTCGAAACCGGCAAGTACTACGTCGTGGATTTCCTTGCCTCCGGCGATGTTGGGACGGTGATTCATCCCCGCGCACTCGGTGGCCAAATGCTCGGCCGTTCAACGCTCGGCATCGGCCACGCGATCGGTCAGAAATGGGTGTTCGATCCGCACTATGGCCAGATGGTTTCCAAGCGATTCCATCACAGCAAGCCGCCAACGATTCTGGATGTACCCGTTGACATGCAATGGACGGCATTGGACATTCCGGACCCGGAAACGCCGGTGGGTGCTCGCGGTGTGGGTGAGCCCCCGGTTGCAGGTGGTTGTGGTTCCATCTTGAATGCCCTTTCGGATGCCCTCGGGGACGAGATTTTCCAGCGCGCACCAGTAAACGCCGACACGATTCTGACGTCGCTCGAAGCTGGCCGCCCGATGCAGCATCCCCTGATGGCCCATATTTGATAGAGATTTGAGGTAAGCCATGGCCGTGATACGAGACGTAATGCCCGCTTTCGAACTGTATCAGCCGAGCTCCGTTGCCGATGCGCAAAAGCTTCTCGAACAGCACGGATCCGATGCCTGGGTGCTGGCCGGAGGGCTCGACAGCTTCGACTGGCTGAAGGATCGAATCAGGAAGCCGAAGGCGGTGGTCGATCTGAGCGGAATCGAGGAACTCCGAGCAGTTCGCACGACGGCGGACGGTATCGAGATCGGCGCGATGACCACACTCACCGAAATAGTGAGTCATCCTCTCATTAAGCAGAAGTACGATCTGCTGGCGCAGGCCGCGGAGGTCGTGGCGTCGCCCCAAATCCGCAACCAGGGAACCATCGGCGGGAATGTTTCGCAGGACACGCGCTGCTGGTATTACCGCGGAGGTTGGCCGTGTTACCGTGCCGGCGGCAACATTTGCTACGCCGATACACCGGAGGGCCGCAATCGCGAGCACGCGATTCTGCACGCGGACCGGTGCGTTGCCGTGAATCCCTCCGATTCAGCCCCGGCCCTGATTGCGCTGGACGCCAAGTTCGTCGTGCGCACGCCCAAAGGCGAGCGCGTGGTGGATGCCGAGGAGTATTTCATCGGTCCTGACATCGATATTACGCGGCTGCACATCCTGCAGCCCGGAGACCTGCTTACTGCTATTCGTATTCCGTCCACATGGGCGGGCGCGCAATTCTATTTTGAGAAAGTGCGAGACCGGAACGTATGGGATTTCGCACTCATGAACGTGGCCTCAGCCATAGTGACATCGGGAGAGAGGATTGAGCGCATCCGAATCGCCGTGAACGGCGCCGCCGCACGTCCATTACGGTTAAAGGCAGTCGAAGATGCAGTTCGCGGCAAGCCGCGCAACGCAGC
>JADGNP010000200.1 GCA_017883425.1 Candidatus Sulfotelmatobacter sp.
GAACGGAATATCGTCGTCCGTGATCGGCCCTGCCCCAGCCCCCGCTGGCTCGGGCTCAGGGGTGCGCTGGTCGAAGTTGTTGCCCCCGCCGCCCGCAGAAGAGGAAGCTGCGCGTGAGCCTCCGGCGACGTCGCCACCACCGGCGCCCTCGCCGCGTCCGCTGAGCATGACCAGATCATTCACCCAAATTTCGGTCATGTATTTCTTTTGGCCGGTTGTCTTGTCGTCCCAGGAGTGGGTCTTCAGGCTGCCCTCGATGTAAACCTTGCTGCCCTTCTTCAGATATTCGCCGGCGATCTCCGCCGTCCGCGCCCAGGCGGTGATGTTGTGCCACTCGGTGCGGTCCTGCCAGTTACCGTCTTTGTCCTTGAAGCGATCATTCGTGGCCAGACTGAACTTGGCGACGGGCGTACCGCTGGGGGTGTACTTCACCTCGGGATCCTTGCCCAAATTTCCGAGAAGAATGACTTTGTTGACGCTTCTGCCTGCCATATCGGTGCTCCTTTGCAGGGGTTCACTATAGCAGAATCAGGCCGGTGGAAAGGGTGTGGCCTGTCACAAACCTCGGCGCGGAGTCTCATTTTGGGTCGAGACTCTCCGATCTCGCAGTCTTAATGTTCACGCGGAAGTAAGGTTCATAACTGGCGCTGTTTCAGGTTATAATGTCCGCGCATGCCTCCTGCACCCGGCGCCACCAGAGCCGTTGGGATGGTTCCTGACGAGCTCAAGTTTGAACCGAAGTCTAAAGGCCTTGCCACCCCGCGCAAGAAGAAACCCAAGGAATTGGCGGTCATCACCGAGTGCTGCACCGGATGCGCGGGCTCGCCCGCCTGCGTCGAATACTGCCCGGTGGAAGACTGCATGTTCTGGGTGCCCGACGAAGACCATCCGCCGTTCGGCCGCATCGCAATCGACCCCATCCTCTGCATCGGCTGCAAGAAATGCCTGAGCAAAGGCCCCGACGGCTGCTTCCTCGACGGCTGCCCCTGGGACGCCATCGCGATGGTGGATACGGCTGAGGTGGAAAAAGAAGTCGGGCCGATGGCGATTTGAAATTCGCTGTTAGCTTTCAGCCGTCAGCTTTCAGTTGCAGCAGATCCCACTTGTTGCCGTAAAGATCCTCGAAAACCGCCACGGTTCCATACGATTCTTCGCTTGGCGGCCGGCAGGGAGGCGCCCTCGGGACAGCCGGCAAGATGCCGGCGCTACCTATTTTTCTGGCGCAGCGCTTCGCGCCCGGATTGCCTTTTCCGTCTCCAGCGCCTGCTGGCGCACATGATTAGGAATGTCCGGCAGTTCCCGTTCGTAGGGACGAATCGCCGCCACATCGTCCATCTGCCCCACCAGATACAGCGCCCGCAGCGCTTCCCACACCTGCTCGGTTCCCGGATCGACCACCGCCACTTCTGAGCCTGCGGCTACATCTGCGCCGGTTTGCGAAACGGACCGGATCCGTCCGGGAATCGGCGAACGGACCTCGACTGGCGCCGAAGAGCCCGCCGTTGCCAGCTTTGCGAGCAGTCCCCCCTGATGGATGGCCGTGCCGGGGCGATCCGCATCGACGACGTGACCACTTACGGGAGCATTGATCTGGGCTGGTTGCAGCAATGCCACAATCTGCGGCCGCCCGGTTGCATCTCCGAAGCGCACCAGCGATAGCGCCGCATTTCCCCGCACCATGGGGGAGGAATCGGCAAGCATCTTCAGCAGCGCCTCGTGAAAGCCCGCGCCTGAGGTGTCCTGCCCCATGACCCAGGCGTCGGTGTTGCGCACTTCTTCCACCGGATCGTCGGCCAGACGTATCAGGTCCGGATACCACTGCTTGACCGCAGCATCGGGTCCTGCCTGATCGTGCCGCGACTTATCCTGCCCGGTCTTATCCTGCCCACCCATGCGCTCGCCGATCTGCACCAGCGCGTGCTGGATGTGCCGTGGCTTCTTGTCGTCGTGGAGATACGCATTCAACTGCTGGTCAGAGAGATGCCGCCCAAACCAGGTGTTCCACCAGAACAGAAAGGGCATCAGGACGATCAGCCAGCCGGTGGCAAAAAATAGGATCTTCTGCGTGCGCGACATGCTGCGCTTGTGCTTGGGCTCCAGGGCGGTTCCGCCGTCGGAGTCGAGCTGTGGATTGGGAGAGGAAGTTTCTGATTGAACCGACATGGAATCCCGGAAAGGAACTATAGCAGAAGCGCGCTATTCCACGTCCGCGTCGAGCACGCGCTCCTGCTCCAGGTAGTGCGACATCGCGTACTGGGCCAAAAGCGGTGTCTGGAGCCGGATTTCAGCCCCTATCCACTCACCCTTCGCATGCGGAGCGTCCGGCGGGTGATTGCAGCGGCCTCCGCTGCCGAACTGGGGACCGAAGTCCGCGCTCTGAATCTGATCAAACTGACGGATCTCGCGCCAGGCGGCATCGCCGACGGTGCCGGAAAGGTCAATCTTGAGTCTCAGGACGGACATAGAAAATTACTCACCACGGACGTACAGAGAAAGCGCAAGTCTTCTTTTTTCAGTACTTTTTTCTCAGTGTCTCCGTACCTCCGTGGTGAATCCTAGCTGTGCGGGAACCACTGGTACAGCATAAAGTACACGATCACGCCCGTGAGGGAAACGTACATCCACAGGGGCCAGGTCCACCGGGCGATGGCGCGATGCTTGTCGTAGCGGGCCTTCAGTCCGCGATTCAAGGTGATAATGGCCAGAGGAACAATGACGATGGCCAGCGTGACGTGCGAAATCAGAATCGCAAAATAGACTGGCCTTGCCCAGCCCTCCCCGAGAAATCGAATATTCCCCACCTCGTAGTGGAAGAACAGATAGCATCCCAGAAACAATGCCGACGCGATCACGGCAGCAATCATGCAAGAGCGATGCGCGGCGATGCGTCCGCGCGCAATCAGGACGCGCCCGCTGAGCAGCAGCACGGCACTGGTTCCGTTCAGGGTTGCGTTGAGGGCAGGGAAGAAGGCGTATTGCTCGGCGATCACGCAGCGGGCCTCGTACTCCTGCGGTTTGCCATCAGCAATGCCAGTCCGAACATGACCAGCGAAAACAGAAGCAACGTTGCCATCGCCGACGACAGCGGAAACGTGGTCTCGGCGCCCGGATACAGAAGCCCGCGCAGGGCCTCTACGCCATAGGTCAAAGGGTTCAGCCGCATAATCACCTTGATCCATTTCGATGCATTCGCGATGGGGAACAGCGCGCCAGACAACAGCCACAACGGGATCAGAAACAGGTTGACGATCCCGTGAAAGGCTTGCGAGGAATCCATGGGCCACGCAATCGCGAAGCCCAGCGCGGTCAGGGAAAACGAAACCAGGAATACCACCACGGCGACCAGCAGCACCTGTACCGGGTCCAGATGAACGCCTGCGAAGGGCGCGAAGATCAGAAAAATCATGCCCTGCACCGCCGAAAGCGTCGTTCCACCCAGCACCTTGCCGAGCACAATCGCGGAGCGCGGCACTGGGGCGACCAGCACCGAAAGCAGGAAGCCTTCCTTGCGGTCTTCGATCACCGACATCATGGTGAAGATCGAAGTGAAAAGCACGATCATGATCAGCGCGCCGGGATAAAAATAATCGAGGTAATGCTGCTGGCCGGGTCCACCTCCGGAACGAAACGAAGTTCCGAATCCTGAGCCAATGACCAGCCAGAACACCAGAGGCGACGCCAGGACGCCGACTACGCGCGTTGGTTGACGGTAGAAGCGCACGATTTCCCGCCACCAGAGAGTGAATGCCGGGAGCATCACTCCCGCGGATGCGGGCGCCATCGGTCGCGTCAAAACTGTTGCCTGGGTTGCCATTTCTTAACTCGCTTTCGCTGCCGGAGCCTTGGCAGGCGCGGTTTTCTTCTTGCCAATCAGCCCGCGGTCACGCATTTCCCAATACGCGTTTAGCAGGAAGCAGGCCGATAGTGTTAGCAGGATGAGCGTCATGAAGAGCCCGTCGACCGTTGCCGAAAACGGCCAGAGCACGATCATTCCGCTCACGAAAATCCAGACGACACCCACCAACGGCACCAGACCGAGCACCAGAGAAAGCACCAGAATCATTGGACGCAAGCTACCTCCTCTTTTTCTTCTTCTTGTCTTCAGGACTTGCTTCGCGCTCTTCACTCCAGAACTTGTGCCCCGTGCGGTGGATGAATACATCCTCCAGCGCGGGTTTGCTCACGGAAATCGCCTGTATCTCACCGGGAAATGCCTCGACCACATCGGGAACGAAGCGGTGCCCGCCCTCGCGTTCAATGCGTACCTGGTTTCCCAGTACGGCCGTTTCCACGTGGAAACGCGCCCGGATGTGCTCGGCCAGCAAACCGGCGTCGCGCGCGGCGTCCAGCAGGATCACGTCGCCACCGATTTCGCTCTTTAATTCTGTTGGTGTTCCCAACGCCACCAGGTTTCCTTCATTCAAGATGGCCAGGCGGTCGCAGCGTTCGGCTTCTTCCATCAAGTGCGTTGTGACCAGCACGGAAACATGCTCTTCATCGCGCAGCATCTGCAGGTACTGCCACAAATCGCGGCGCGCGCCAGGGTCGAGTCCCGTGGTGGGTTCGTCCAGCAGCAAGACCCCAGGGTGGTGCAGCAAGCCCTTCGCCAGTTCGATGCGGCGCTGCATTCCGCCAGAAAACGTCTCCACCCGCTCTTTTGCCCGGTCGGCCAGCCCCACGCGAGCCAGGATCTCTCCCACCCGCTTCTTGAGCGCTGATCCGCGCAGGCCATAGAGATGTCCCTGGTGCCACAGATTCTCGTATGCCGTCAATTTCAGGTCGACGCTCTGCGCCTGAAATACCACGCCGATCTGGCGCCGCAGCCTCGCGGCATCCTGCGCCGCATCGCATCCCATGACCACTGCCCGGCCTGCGGTCGGGATCATCAGCGTCGAGAGAATACGGAAGAGCGTGGTCTTCCCGCTGCCATTCGGACCCAGCAGCCCAAATAACTCTGCCGGCCGCACGTCGAAGGAAACGCCATTCAACGCCGTCCGATTCTCATAGCGGTGGACTAGATTCTGTACGGAAATAACAGACGCGGCAGGTTGCTCAACTTTGGGACCGGCTTCCGCGAGGGCAGAGACTTTCGAGACCAAAAGAATACTCCGGAGACTGCAACCAGTTTACGACATCATGCTTACTATCGTGGCGAGGAAACAGCCATGACTACTCGAACACTGTGGGCTGCGAGAAGTTGTGACTCGCATCGCCCTGAGGATCTGACGTTGTTTACGCGGCTGAGGGATTCCGTTCTGCCTCCGGCAAACTTTCTTCGAAGGCGACCGGAACATGCCTCCACACCTGGATTGCCAGGATGACTGTGGATGCGAGCAAAAGCGCCCCCACCGCGACATGAGCCACGGTTGCCATCACCATGGGGAGTTCGGGCTGCACCGCGTCTCGGCCCCAGGCCACGCGCGTCAAGAACGCAGTAAAGCCAAGGCACAGCTGGGCAATCACTAGCGACAGCATGAGAATGGCAGGGCGACGAACTGCCTCTATCTGCGAATAGACCGTAAGGGCCCGTACCGCCGTCCACGCCAGCACGAACGACACCACGACGGCGTTTGCCAGGTGGGGCCACCAACTGAGCCCGTGGTGCCGGAACATCGCCCCCAGAATGAGCTGCACATAGAGAACGAAGACCGACAGCAGCGTTAGCGTAACCAGGCTGGGACGCCGCGGGTCGAACTCCACCCGCGGTTGCTCTTCCACCCACTTCTTGCCGGTGAACAACGCCATCGCCACCGCGATGCTGAAAAATGTTTGCGCCAGCGCTGCATGCGCTGACGACACCGCCGGAGGCAGGTAGAACAGAACCGTGATTCCGCCCAAAATCCCCTGGGCAATCACCGTTCCGAGAGCGGCAAAGCCCAACACCCGCAGCCAGCGCCGCTTTTCCGCGCGCCAGGTCCAGACTGCAAGGATAATCGTCAGCAGTCCCGCTCCCTGCGCGATCATGCGGTGGGTGTGCTCGAACTTCACGCCACCCACGAGCTTCGGAATCTTGTACCAGGAACCGAATGAGGTCGGCCAGTCCGGCACCGACAGTCCCGCATCGTTGCTGGTAACCAGCGCGCCCGCAATGATCAGAAGAAAAGTCCAGCAGGCAAGGAAGACGGCGAGCCTATGATGCCCGCGATTGTAGGATGTCGCGATGGCTTTCAGAGTAGTGCCCCTTGGGTCAGGAAGGTTCCCAGGGTCGCAAACGAAGGCGTCCCTGGCTTATACGGGCGGAGCAGGTCGCGCAGTGAGAGCAACCTGCTCCGTCCAACCCGGTATTTTACCACCGGAGCCGCTACTCGGCGGCTGGTTTGAAGCTCTGGTCCACGGTCTTCGTATCCTTCGCAGCGACCGTTACCTTCTGATCTTGCTCCCCGAGTTTCTCATGGACAAACGCGATGGTGTAGTCGCCCGGCGGCAGCCCCTTGATTTCATATTTTCCGTCTTTTGCTGTGACGGCGAAAAACGGGCTCTTCACCACGTTGACGTACATCTTCATCCACGGGTGCTGGTTGCACTTCACCGGCAGCATGATTTCTTCGCGCGCGAAATTCTTCTCGATCGCCGGAGAGGACGGCGGCTGCGATTCGTTCCACTCCCGGTTGTCCTTGGGCGTGGGGTGGATGTTGTGGGTCGTCGGATCATCGTTCTTGATCTGCACGGTCTGACCGGTTATCACGCCCAGCACGTGTGGATGGTAACGGCAGCCTTGCTGATCGAGCACCACTGGATCCTTGGGAACATCGAAGGTGCGGTTGCCCAGGCCGTCTTTCACATAGACGAATACATTGGCGAGATCGCCGCCTGAGACAATAACATTCTCGGCTTCGTTCGCGCCCTTGCAGCCGGGATCCTGGCTCATGTCGATCTTCGACGCCTTCGGAGCCGTGCCATCAAACTTTACCGTGCCATTGATCGTGGCTACCGTCGCCGGATCGATTGGAGTCGCTGCCGGTTGCTCGGCCATCGGACTCGAAGCCGGAGCTTCCTCCTTTTTGCTGCAAGCTGCCAGCACCAGCAACGCGCACAAGGCCAGCACGCTGACCGTGATTCCTGTCCAACCTGTTTTCTTATTCATGATGTCGCCCTTTCTTTGAAGTGTAGCGCCGGCGTCCCGCCGGCTGTCGCGCGGGCGTCCTCGCCCGCGCTGTAGATAACTAACAAAATGCAAGACCACTGACCAAACCGCACATTCTACCGCGAACCACCGCTCGCCGCATGGTGCGATGCGACTGCTGCCTGCTTGCGATTACCGGAGGGCTGCACCGCCGCTCGCGCCCGCGGCATCGACGACGCCACCCGCCGCTGCTCTTCCGGAGTCAACTGGAAGATGTAATCGGTCAGCAGCTTACGGTGATCTCCTTCATATCCGTTAAACGTCGGCGGCGTCGGCCCGGCGAATACCCACTGATTGTTCTGCTGTTTGAACAAGCCAGACGGCATCGAGGTACCCGGGCTGACTGCCTGCGGATCGGTAATCCACCGCTCGACCCAGTCCGGCTTCAAACGCTCCTTCGCCAGCAAGAAATTCGGTGCGGTTGCGATCCTGTCATGCGTTGGATCGCCCGTGGCATGGCACTTCAAACACGGCGCAGCCGTGCTTGAGAACAGGCTCCGCGCCATATCTGTCTCTTTGGTTGTAAGCGTCGGTACTTCTTCCGGAATGTAAGGCAGCGGCTGCTGCGACAGAGCTTCGAAGAAGCGCACCAGCTTTCTAAGCTCATTGTCCGAAAACGAGAACGTTGGCATGCGAACTTTCAGGTATGGCCGCACCCCGTTCCGGTTCGTATCCGTGGTGCTCAGCGCCGGATTCGACAGGAACTTCCGCAGCCATTCCGGATCCACGCGCGCGCCTTCCGTCAGCAGTTTCGGCGGCAACTGCTCCTGCACATCCTGATACTGCTTCATTCCCATCAAGATCGTTCGCTGCCCTGGGATGAACTGGTGGCATCCCATGCAGTTGTACTTTTTGACGACCCACCAGCCTTCCTGAATGTCGTGCCGTGCGTCACCCGGCTTGTATTGATAACTCTGGGGCAGGGAAGTCTCCTGGCTGCCCAGCAGGAAGGTTGTGAGGTCGAGCACCTGATCCTTGGTCAGGTGCAGGTTGGGCATGCGCAGAGTTTCCGTCTCGCTCTTCACTTTGCCTTGATCGTAGATATTCGGCTCGGCCAGCTTGTGCTCGAAAAATCCCTTGTGGTCGTACCAAGCTTCCTTTGCCGGACCGTCGGGCAGGCGCGCCAGATCTTCTTTGTCCTTGATGGGCTCGGCGTCTTTGCCGCCGCGCTGCGAGGCTTCCGTAAACAGTGCGAAATCCAGGCGCTCAATCGGCTTGCTGCCTTCGTAAGTCAGCTCAGTGCCGATGCGGCCTTCATCTTCCATGCCGGAAATCTCGTGACATCCGCCGCAGCCATAAAAGCGAACCCACTTCTTCCCTTCCGCCTTCAGCGCCGGATCATCCATGAACGAAGCATCCGGATATGACGACGGCTCCTGCTTCTTCTGCGTCATCAGATACGTCGCGATATCTTCCGCGTCCTCGGGACTCAGACGCAAGCTCGGCATCACCGTCATGTTCTGCACTTGCAGTTCGTGGCCGTCGTTCGGACACCGGCTGTGATCCAGATCGAACTGGTAGGGAAGTCCCTTCTTGGCGTAATCCTCGGGACCGATGTCCTTTTTCTCATACGGACAATAGGGCCGCGTCCGCTGCCGCGCGTTGTGAATCCAGCGCACGAGATAGTCGTAATTTGCCTTCTCGCCCACGCGCGTAAGATTCGCGGAGAAGGTCCCGCCCTGCATCTGGTCGGCTTCGCCGATCGAGTGGCA
>JADGNP010000690.1 GCA_017883425.1 Candidatus Sulfotelmatobacter sp.
ATGCTGGCGTGCCTGGATCGGCGGACCGTGCGCCTCGCCCTCAGGTGCTCAAGAAGCTCCTTTTTCAGCACGCCGCGCGCCTGAATGAACAGGCTGCGATAGATCGTCTCGTGTGACACCTGCTTTTGAGGTTCCCCCGGATATGTACGCTTGAGCCAGCCGGCAATTTGCTCCGGTGACCATTGCCGCTGCAGCAAGGTTGATACTGTCCGCCTCAAGAACGGACGGCAAGCCAGCTTGCAAAGCTTGGGGCGCTGCGCCCGATCCCACGCGGCCTGATCGGACCCCGCAGCCCGATAGCGATCCGCCCCGCCATTGCGCTGGACTTCACGGCTGATGGTTGACGGAGACCGTCCCAAGTGGCGTGCGATCGACCGCAACGAGCAGCGCATGCTGAGCCATCGAGATATCTCCTCCCGTTCAGAAAGGCTGAGCACCTGTTTGCCACGGTGCCGATCCGGTGGACGGATGCCGCCGGTCGGCGAGATCACTGAGAAGACTGACGAGGACTCCCGGTCAAATCGGCGTCCGATCGAACTCATCGGCTCGCCGGCCTGCCAGCGATCCCAGATCTCGGATCGCTGGGCTGCCGAGTAATAAATGCGACGTCGCTGTTTCATATCCACACTCCATCTTTGCGGAAGATTAGAGTGTTGCGCTGACCAATTGAGCCCGCCGCCAAAACCGGTCATTCCCGGGCTTCGGCTTTTGACTGTCGCCATGCGGCAGAACAACCGCCAGGCAAACGGCGAGCGGAAGGATCTTCCGCCCGCCAGATCGCCTACGGCTTGAAGACGTAACCCGTGCCGATCATGGCATCCGCCGGTATCGGCGGCAGGTCAGCGAACAGTTCGGGATTGTCTTTCATCACCTTCAATATGTACTTCGGTTCAATGTGCTTGTTAACGTCGAACGTCGATTTCAGAATGCCCAGTCGATTGAGCCGGTCTTCTGCGCTCCAGAGCGCCCGATAATTATTCGCCGAAAGCCGTCGGTCTGCCTGCTGAATGTTGAATTGCATTGCGGCTTCGGCGATTTCCGGCTTCAGGCCGGGGATCCAGCGGGTCGCGATCTGAGCGGCCTGCTTCGGATTCTTGCGCATCCACTGGTCGCCCTCCGAAACGCCGGCAAGAAACTTTTCGATCGTCTCGCCGTTGGCGTCGACCCAGGGCCGCAGCGCGACGTTGAACCCGAGATACGAGATCACGTCGCCGCCCCGGATAATTTCGACCGCGCCCGGCACATCCTTGCCGGCGACGATCGGCCAGGGATCCCATCCTGAAAAAGCGTCGATGCCCTTGGCGAGCAGCGCGACGGTCATATCCGGCGGCGGCGTATTCACCAACGTGACATCGTCCGGTTTCAGTCCCGCCTTTTCGAGCAGAGCCAGAATGTAGAGGTGATTGATGGTGCCGAACGAGGCCGCGATCTTCTTGCCTTTCAAGCTTGCAAGATCGCCTTTGACAATTCCGGAGCCTTCGCGCGCGACGACGGCCATCGTCGCGTCAGACCCGGCCTTGGTCGCGTTGCCGCTGTAATTGCCGAGGGCGACCAGATCCATCCCGCGCAGCACGGCGCCAATCATCGGGACACCGACTTGGACGATTTCGCTCTCGCCGGCCTGCAGCGCATTGAGCGCGTCAACGCCGGTTGCATAGGGGCGGGCAATCGTGACGTCGAGTCCCCGCTTCTCGAAGAAACCGCGCTCCAGGGCAATCGGCAATCCGATCTGGTCAAAGCCGCTGACCATGCCGGCCTTGAGTTTCACCATGGTCTGCGCACCGGCGACCGTACTCCCCAGCACCAGCGCAACACCGAGCATCAATAGTCGCTTCATACTATCCTCCCTCCTTTATCGGCCCAACGCTCGTCACCCAGTAAGGCCGGGCAACCGCATTGAGATCCGTTCGTTTGACTCCACGCAGTTCTATCGAACGGTCGTCCGCACCGGAGACCCTTCCATATTGCTGAAACGCCAGAACGTGGAAGCGTTCAGGCGTAAAGGGCAGTGTGATCTGGACGTTGACCTTCTCCGACGTTCCCGACAGTTCGGGCGAAATCTTCGTCGGAGCAACCAGCGTGAGCCAGAGCTGGAAGCCGAGCCACGCAGCGATTACGCCGAGCACGACGCGGCCCCTGCTCGACCGGATGATTTCGGCGGCGAGGCTCATGCCGACCGCACCATATGCAGCACCTGGGACGACAGCCGCTTGAAATTGTCGTCCTCGATCAGGTCATTCCAGACCCGCGGACGCGGTAGGTCGACCTCGACCTGATCGAGCACCCGGCCCTTCGACAGCACGACGACGCGGTTGGCCAGAAAAACGGCTTCGGGCACGTCGTGGGTAATGAAGATCACCGTCGGTCGCCGCTCCTGCCAGATCCGGGTGAGTTCCTCCTGCAGGGTCATGCGGGTCTGCGCATCGACGCTGGCGAACGGCTCATCCATCAGAAGCACATCCGGGTGGTTGGCCAAGGCACGCACCACGCCGACCCGCTGCTGCATGCCGCCGGACAATTCATTGGGGTAGCGGTTGGCGGCATGTGAAAGCCCGGCTAACGCCAGATATTCGTA
>JADGNP010000691.1 GCA_017883425.1 Candidatus Sulfotelmatobacter sp.
CCGCTCGGGCGTATAGCCGACCTGGTTGTAAGCCACCACGGGCGGACGCGTCCATCCCGGCACTACGTTCGGATGAATGTGCCAGACCACCACGTTCTCGGTCCGGCCGGACGGAATCAGGCTGCGAACCACAAACCATCCGTTTTGCGCCTGGTTACGTCCGTCGAACAACATCAAGGGGCCATTGTCAGAAGTGATCGTCACGCGGGTCAGGGGATCCTCAGGTGAAAGTACGATCCGGTGGCCCGTCGCCAAGGGCAGCGGTTGTACGGTCCCATCCGCCTCTTTCTGCATGGGGCCATCGGGGTGCCGTGGAAAGACACCTGACGCTTCGTCAAGGACGAAAGATTTTCCGAAGTAGGCCGTCGGCAGGAACTCGAGGTTGAATCCCGCCTTTCCGGCGAGCGCGGCCGGGAGCGGCTGGTCAAGATGTAAGGACACGCGGAAGCCATCCGCTTCCGGCTGCACTTCGACACGGTAGCTCAACCCGCGGTCGGCGTAGGCGCAGAAAGCAGTCAACTCGTTTTCCGACGGTCCTCGCTTGCGTTCCTTGAAGTGCGGAATCGGATCCCACTGTGCGGGCGTGGGAGACAAGCGCACATCTCCATTCGTGGCGACCCTCTGCTCGTGCAGGATGATCTCGAGCCCGCCCATCTTCTGGTCACCGAAAACGTCATGATAAGCGTTGTGATACAGCAGCACGCTTAGTCCATGGGCTTCAAAATAATCCTGTTCGCTCAATCGGAGATCGGAACCACGGAGTGAAGGCACACAAAGCAATAGGAAGACGATCAAGCGAGTCCTGAAAACAACGGCTGTCCTCTTCACCCGTCCCCCTTCTTGATTGTTCCCACAATTCCGCGGCCCCTATTGAGGCAGCGGAGGCGGGGTAGCCGACATTTTGTTTGCCAGGGACTCATCTGCCTTCTCGTGTAGTTCGCGAACTTTGGCAAACTCCCTCTGAGACTCCACAGCTTTCCCCATGTCCTGGTAGACGTGCGCCAACCGGTAGTGGGCGTCTGGCTGAGCGGGATCCAATTTCACCGCCCGCTGGAGCGCCGCCATGGCCTCGTCGTACCGCTTTTGCTGCGCGAAAATGGCCCCCATATCAAGGTAGGCAATACGAATGTCGTCTTTCAGCTTGGTGGCCTTGCCAAGCAGCGCAAGAGCCGCCTCTGGGTTGTTCCTCTTCATCTCAATATCGCCCAGATAGGCCAGCGCCTGTGCGTGGCTGGAATCGGCTGACAGTTCGTTCTCAAACTCGCGCTTGGCCTCGTCGTACTGATGCGACTTCCAGTAGAGGTAGCCCAGACCAAAATGCACGTTCGGTTCTCGCGGTGAGAGCTTCGCCGCCGCCTGGAACTCGGCGATGGCGTCGGGCGTCTTTCCCAGTCCATCCAGTGCCTGGCCGGTGAGCACATGAGCGGCGGGCGAATCCGGGTTCTTCTGCAGAATCTGCCGAAATTCGTCCAGCGCACAAGAATACTCCTTGGCCCACAAGCAGCTTTGCGCCAGGACCTGATGAAGCTCCGTGTTGCCCGGATCGGACTTCGCCGCGATTTTGAGGTGCTCGACGGCTTCCGCGAAGCGCTTGACACCATAGCAACTGAGGCCCAGCAGCGTCTGCGCCTGCATGTTCTGTGGGTCCACTTTCGACGCGGCCATCAGGGGAGGGATGGCCGCGTCGAGGCGCCCTTGCTTGAACTCGGCTAAGCCAAGATTCAGCTGCACACCGGGCAACTTCGAATTCAAAGCAATCGCCTTCTTATAGGCGGAAGCCGCTTCGTCGTACTTCTGTTCCTTGGAAAGCACCACACCCAGGCTGGCAAAGGCAGCGGCATCTTTCGGATTTCGCTGGGTCACAGCCCGCCAAACCTGGGCCGCCTCAGCCAGTTTCCCCTGTTGTTCAAGGGCGATCGCCAGGGCCGGACTGGGCGCTTGGCCTCTCGCAGAACCCGACAACACCAGCGCAACCGCCGCCAGTTGTAGCTTCCAGTTCTTCATGCTAAGTCGCGGTGCGCGGCGGTAGATTCGTAGAAGACCCGAAAAACCATCCATACAAAATGTTGCCCCGCTCCCAGCCGTTTCTCTGGGAGCGGGGCAAGCTCGCCTCATGAGGCAAACTAGAAGACCAACTTCAAGCCGAGTTGTAACGTCCGCGGATCGTAAGCCGCAGTGACCTTACCGAAGTCGCTGGCCGATAAGTCATTGGAGATGCCGCCTTGCTGGACATTTCCAATGAACTGGGTATGGTTCCACAGGTTGAAGGCGTCAGCCCGGAATTCCAGACGGGCGCGTTCGGTGAAGTTGAAGTTCTTGAAAAGCGACATATTCCAGTTGTCGCGGCCGGGACCACGCAGCGCATCGTGCCCCAGATTGCCCCAACAGTCTGGGCCCGTGGCGCAAACGGGGGCCGTAAAGGCCGACGTATCGAACCATTCGCCGACCTTGTGGGGATAGGAGATGCTTCCCGTGAGGTCGGGCCGGTTGGTCGAATTGGGGACGATACTGGCGGCGCTGTGGGCGCCGGAAACGATGTTGATTGGCGCTCCCGACATCAGGCTCACGATCG
>JADGNP010000201.1 GCA_017883425.1 Candidatus Sulfotelmatobacter sp.
AGTGTGCCTGGAGAATCGAACCGAGGTGTCGAGCCGCGAGCCGGCAAGGGCACCTTTCCCCGCAGCGCGCGGCTGTTGCGTCACGCCGATTTCGAGCGGGTGTACAAGCTGGGGCGGCGGCATTTTTCGGCTTCCATGACCGTGTTCTATTGGCAGCGGCCGGAGGCGGGCCTTGCCGGAGCGAAGGATCCCGCAGCGAAGTCGCCGGTAGCTTCGGGGCTTCGCATTGGATTCACCGTGGGGCGCGCACTCGGCGGCGCGGTGCAGCGCAACCGGATGAAACGGCGTTTACGCGAGGCCGTGCGGCTTACGCGGCCGCAGGCGGGAGCGGGTGCGGACGTGGTCATCAATCCGAAGAAGGCGCTGCTGACGACCGATTTCGCCGCGGTGGTGAACGAAGTCAGCCGGGCTTTCGTAGTTATAGAACAGAAGCTTGCGGGGCAGGCGGCAAGAGAACAAACTTAAACCACGAAGGGCACGAAGGATCACGAAGGAAATCGTTGCAGTGTGGTTTGGGATTTGTTTTGGAGTTGCTGAAGTTACTAAGGCCTGAATTTCTCATGCGCCAGTTTGCCAAACTCGCTACGCTGCAACTGCTGCGAGGTTATAAGTGGGCCATTTCGCCGATGTTTCCGCCAGCGTGCCGCTACGTTCCTACCTGCTCGGAATACGCGATGGAAGCGGTGGAACGGTATGGCGCGTTGCGCGGAGGGCTGATGGCTGTGAGGCGGCTGCTGCGATGTCATCCTTTTGCGCATGGGGGGTACGATCCGGTGGTGAAGCAGCGTGTGGGTTGCGCAAATCCCCGCTTCTCGCAAAGGACGCGAGAAACGGGGCACCCGGCGACGAACTTCCCTCAGGGGCTAAAGCCCTCTCTAATCGCAGGCGATTCATCGCAGCGCTTAAAGCGCTGCGCTACCCAAAATCCCAACCCGAGTAACGTGAACGGCGCTACGCTAACTCGCGCGATCTGAGGAAACGGTAACTTTGCCAGACATGCAAAATCCACAACACGAACCCGGCAGCGAGAAGCGGTTGATGCTGGTATTTGTGCTGACGTTCGTCGTGATGCTGGCATTCCAACCGTTGCTCAAGAAATATTTCCCGCAACCGGTTGCGCCGCCGCCGCAGCAGAGCCAGCCTGCGCAGTCGCAGCCTGCGGCCCCGGCGGCGGCGGCAACGGTCGCGCCGGCAGTGGTCACTCCTGCCAGCGGAGTGACCAAGCAGGCGGCGAGCGAAACCGAGACCGTCATTGAGAACGATCTCTACCGGATCACCTTCACCAACCGCGGCGCGCAGGTGAAATCCTGGATTCTGAAGAAGTTTGACAACGAAGCGCAGAACGGACTGCTCGATCTGGTCAATCCTCCTGCGGCTGAGAAGTACGGCTACCCCCTCTCGCTGTGGACTTACGATGAGAGCGTGCGCAACCGACTGAGTTCGGCGCTTTACCTCGCTTCGCGCGAAGGCAAGCAAACATCGCCGACGACGATCACCTTCGAATACGCCGACCAGGATTTGGCCGTCCGCAAGACTTTCAGTTTTGATAATACCTACGTCGTGAAAATCGAAACCAGTGTCACGTACAAGGGCACTGTGGCGGCGGCGCTCCCCGCATGGCCGTCGGGATTTGGCGATCAGGTAACGCCCGCGTTCTGGGCGGCGGGGGCCATCGATTACCAGTTCAACAAGAACATCGAGCGTCTGCCGCTAAAAAAGATCAGCGGCGGCGCGACCCTCCCGGGGCCATTCCACTGGGCCGGTCCCACCGACCTTTATTTCGTAGCGGTGTTCATCCCCGACGATCCAGCGACCGCAACGATGGTGACGTTGCACAACCCCCTGTCGGTGGTGCGCGATCCGCAGAAGGACTCGAAAGACATGATGAACGTGGACGTGCTGGGTGCTGCAGTAGGCAACCTGCACGGTCCGACGACGGAGCGAGTCTTCGTTGGTCCCAAGGAACTGGAGACATTGGAGAAGGTTTCGGTGCCGGGCGTAACGGGCGCCGACAGCGATCTGAATGGCCTGGTGGATTTCGGCTGGTGGGGCATCATTGCGAAGCCGCTGTTCGTCTGGCTCAAGTGGACCTACCGTCACGTCGTGGGCAACTGGGGATGGGCGATCGTGTTGCAGACGCTGATCATCAGCCTGGCGCTGCTGCCGCTGCGCATCACGCAGATGAAGTCGATGCTGAAGATGCAGCGCGTGGCGCCGCAGATCAAGGCCATTCAGGAGAGGTACAAGAAGTACAGCTTGCGGGATCCGCGCAAGGCTCCGATGAACGAAGAGATCAGCGCACTTTACAAGAAGGAAGGCGTGAATCCGGCGGGCGGTTGCCTGCCGATGCTGATCCAGTTCCCGTTCCTCATCGCCTATTACCGGATGCTGGGCGCCGTGCTCGATCTACGCCACGCGCACTGGCTGTGGATTCATGATCTGTCCGCGGCGGAACCGTTCCCCTATATCCTTCCGGTGCTGATGGTCGTCAGCATGCTGATTGTGCAGAAAATGACGCCCCAAGCCGGGATGGATCCGGCGCAGCAGAAAATGATGACGGTGATGATGCCGCTGATGATGGGCTTCATCTTCTTCCGCCTGGCCGCGGGCCTGAACCTGTATTATGCGGAAGCTAACTTGATATCGATCGCGCAGCAAGCGGTGATGAACCGAACGTCGCTAGGGCGCGAAATGCGCGAGATGATGGCGAAGCGCGCGCGGAAGAAGGATAAGTAGAAGCTCCTAGCTGCTAGCTTCGAGCTACTAGCTTGGAGCGAACACAGCAGCGGAGCGAGCAGGTCCCGCCCTCTTTCAGAAAATGCCGTGAGGGGCGGAGTCAAGAGATTTAAGCTAGAGGCTAGAAGCTAGGAGCTATTTCGCGTGTCCATTCCCGACAAACTCGCCGCCGCAAAGAAGATCAATGAGTTTCTGCAGGCCGTCGTGACGCTTGGCGGACTGCACCTGAAGTACCGGATCATTGTGGATCCGCCGCTGCCGGAGAACCGCGATTGGGAGAAGCCCGAGATTCTGGTGGACTTTGCCGGGCCCGACTCGCCGCTGCTGCTCGACCGTGGCGGAGAACTTCTGCGCGCGTTGGAGTTGCTGGCGCTGGAGATGCTGCGCCTGCCTTCGGGTGAGCATGAGAAGATTTCGTTCGACTGCCAGAACCAGCGCTCGCTGCGGATCCAGGAACTGAGAACGGCCGCTACGGTGGCCGCCGAGAAAGTGCGGAAGACGGGGACGCCGTACCAGTTCAGTCCGATGTCGTCGCGGGAGCGGCGCATCGTTCACCTGGCGCTGCGCGACGAAGCCGACCTGCGGACCGAGAGCGAGGGGGAAGGGATGCGGCGGTGCCTGATGGTTTATCCCAAGGACTACAAGGCGGCGGGGAAGCCCGCGCCGCGAACGCTGCCCTGATTCCCACTTCTACGGGATTTGCCGCCGGAAACCGTTTGTATGCGGACCGAGAGGCGTGGGTGTGTTCCACTGTTACCAACCAGGTTCCGGTGCATCGCTGAGAGTCGTGTTCTTTCGACCCTTCGGGGGTGAGTGAGGAGCAGTGCCGTCCCCGCGGAGTCTGTGTCATGGCTTTTCTGTCGCCCCTCCGGGGCTTGCGCATTTCCCCCTCGCCCACCCACGGCTTGCGCCGTGGGCTGCATTCTTCCGCCGCTTCGCGGCTAAAATCTGAAGTCTTATTCCACCGCGTCAACTATATCCCCGGCTGGACACGCCGTCGAAACTCTGGCTCTCACGCACACGCAAGAGCCCGCATTCTAATTGATCGCTAGCGGCACGGCTGAAGCCATGCCCTACCCAAACCAATGCCCTACCCAAACGCATTTATGAGACCAGTTCCAGACTAGCGGCCGGCCGCGGCTGCGGCTGCGGAGGGCATCATGCCGGCAATCGTCATGGATTCGATGCGGTTGAGGACCGTCTCCAGGCTTGCGCCGGTGTCGGTGCAGGCATCCACGTAAGGATGGCGGCTTCCGTCGGCGTGCAGGACTAGCACGCTGGTGGCGGAGCTGGCCTTTTTCACCATGTAAGGGAGGTGATGACGATCGTTGCGGGTCAGGGTCGCGCCCAGCACGACCAGGTCGAAGGAACTCTTCTTAAGGGCCTCGTCGACGGCCTTGCGTCCTTCGGCCGACTGAACGATGTGCCCGGCCTTTTCCATAGCCGCGGCCTGCGCTGCCAAAACGTCCCCATCGCCTTCGCCATAAAGAATTCTTAGTTTCGATTTCGCCATTGATCACCCTCGATTGGATCGTCCTTGCTGGTACCTGACGCACCGGTACCTGCAAGTCACGGTAGCAACCGCCGGGGACTGGGGAAACATCACCGAAGACCCGCGACGAACGGGACTATGCAGGCGGGAAAGCAGGTGTCCGGCACTGGCTCAGTTGCGTTTGAGTCCGCGCGAGGTCCTTCGCTCCGCCTGAAAAACGGCTACGCTCAGGAGGACGCCCCAGGAAGATTGGCTAATCCTGCTTCCAAACTGAGCCACTACGAGGTGTCTCGCGTAAAGTGCTTCCCCTTAAGGCTCTGCGGCGATACACTTCTGCGCGGAGGCTTTCCAACCATGTCGGCGACACTCGTCTGGAGAGCTGTACTCATATCGTTATTGTGGACACCCTGGCTGGCCGCGCAATCGGGCGGCGCTCCGAGTTCGACTACCACGTGCAATCTGGATGACGGGCGTCAGGTGTACGTGCGCTACAACGCCGTTTCCAACAAGGAGAAGCCCGTGAACGGCAAGCCCTGGAGCCCGGGCGGCGCGCCCATGACCTTGTTCACCGAGGCGCAATTGGTTCTAGGGAGTTCGGTGATTCCCATCGGGGCTTACGCGGTCTATCCCATACCTGCGAAAGATCACTGGACCCTGGTTGTGAACAAGAACGTTACGCCGGGCGCGGCGTACGACGAGAAGCAGAACGTAGCGCGGGCGCCAATGGAGACGGCGCAGGTGGAGCAGGCTTCAGAGGCGCTCGAAGTGGCGTTCGCCCATGTCGGGGTGCGCTGCACGTTGCGGATCTACACGGGCAAGACCGCGTCATTCGCCGATTTCACGGCGAAGTGACGGCGCGCCCCGCGACTCCGCGGCGAGACGCCCCTTCGACAAGTCAGGGCAGGCTCCCGGGACAGCCCGCAAGGTGCCGGCGCTACAATCTCTCCATGCGACCTTTTCTGCTCATCTTCTTCCTCACCTTGCTCGGCGCCGCGGTGGCTCAACCGGGGCCGCGGGTGCAGATCTCGCACACTACCGAAAGCTTGCGCGGGGTGAGTGCTGTGTCGCGAGAAGTCGCATGGGCGAGCGGTACGCACGGAACTTATCTCCGGACGATGGACGGCGGGCGCACGTGGACCCCGGCACAAGTGCCGGATGCGGGCGCGCTGGACTTTCGGGCGGTCGTGGCATTTTCTGCCGACGAAGCGTTTCTCCTGTCGGCTGGGCCGGGGGAGCAGTCGAGGATTTATCACACCAGCGACGGCGGGAAGCACTGGCAGTTGCAGTTCACCAATACGAATCCCAAGGGGTTCTTCGACTCCATGGTGTTCTGGGACTCGAAGCACGGGGTCGTGCTGGGCGACCCGGTCGCGGACGAGTCGGGCACACTCAAGTTCGAATTGCTGGTCACTGAGGATGGGCAGAACTGGCGGGCCATTCCGCCTGCGCAACTGCCGGCCGCGATGGAGGGCGAAGGGGCGTTCGCGGCATCGAATACGTGCATCGCGATTGTGCCTGTGATTTCGGATCGCAACATCTGGTTCGCTACCGGGGGTAAGACTGCCCGCGTGTTCCACTCTCCTGACCGCGGGCAAAGCTGGCAGGTTTTCGAGACTCCCATGGTCCATGGACCGGACTCGGCGGGGATTTCTTCGATCGCGTTCCGCGACGCGCTGCATGGCGTGATTGCCGGCGGGGACTATAAGCATGCCAACGACGACGGGCCGAACCTGGCGTTCACCGACGATGGAGGGAAGAACTGGACGCTCTCCCCGCTGCATCCGCTGGCGTATTTTTCGGCGGTGGCTTATGACCGGAGGGTGAATGAGGCGGCGATTCGTGAGGGCGTGGGAAGCGAGAAGAAGGTGCGCGTGAAGCCGATTGCGCCGGAACGAATTTTTGTGGTTGGGCAGGATTTTGTGTTCGATTTCCGGCCGCCTAATAATCCGCGGCGCATTAACGGGAAGAAGAAGATGGGGATTCGGTTCAACGCGACCAGCGCTTATCCGGAGGGCGGAGTGCTGGTGGTGGGGCCGAAGGGGGCGATGGCATTCATTCCGTGATGGTTTCTCGCTGGGCAATCAAATAAACCAAGAGCTTGAACCACAGAGGACACAGGGGACACGGAGGAGGTGCATGATTCCTCCCCGGTGTCTTCTGGGTCGCAGGCCATTGAGAGGTGGCGACCGCTCGCTCGGTCCATGTGACTAAAGTGCTATCCCTTCCTGTTCTTTTCATTCGGCGGCGCATCAACGAAGATTACTAAGAAGATTAGTCAATTCTTATCTCCCTCAGATCGAGAACCTTGTGAAAAACGTAGCTCTTGCCATTTTCGTCTTTGCCGCTGCAACTCTGGCGGCCGCGCAGGCGCAAACCTCTGTTTCCGCGAATACTGGCACTCCCACGACTGCGAGCACGGTCTCGCGTACCACCAAGGCGGTGCATTACCGGCTGCAGGGCGGGACGACCAAAGTGGATTTTCAGGGGACCGATCTGCTGCAGCGCGCCTCGGGCGAAGCCAAAGTTGAGGGTAAGAAAACCAACTTCGAGATCGATGCCAAGTTCCAGGGACTGGAAGAGGCTACCAAGTTTGGACTGGAATTTCTGACGTATGTGGCGTGGGCGGTTTCGCCGCAAGGGCGTCCGGTCAATCTGGGCGAACTATCGCTCGATCACAATGGCAACGCGCACGTGAAGGCGTTCACGGACTTGCAGACTTTTGGAATGATCGTGACCGCGGAACCATATTTTGCAGTGACGCAACCGGGGAACATGGTGGTGATGGAGAGCGCTGCGGTCAACGGCAGCGGGGGCGAGATCATCGACGCCAGGTACGAACTGGTGACTCGCGGCACGTACTCCTCGACCAACACGCATATACAGGACGCGATTTTCGGAATCGACAGCAAGACTCCGCTGGAGTTGTTTGAGGCGCGCAACGCGGTGCGCATCGCGCATATCGCGGCGGCCGACAAGTACGCGGCGTCGATTCTTTCGAAGGCCGGGCAGCAGTTGATGCACGCGGAAGAAATTTACCGGCAGAAGCAGAACAAGGCGGCCGTCGAAGCCGCGGCCAAGGAAGCCACCGAGACCGCGGAAGAAGCGCGGCTGATGGCAGTGAAACAGAAGGCGGAAGACGAAGCACAGGCCGCCGCTGCGGCCCGCGAAGCCAAAGCCCGCGCGGATGCGGAAGCTGAAGCCAGGCGGCGTGCGGATGCGGAAGCGGCTCGTGCGCAGGCGGAAACAGCCCGCGCTGAGGCGGAACAAGCCCGTGCCCAAGCTCAACAGGCTCAGGCCGAAGCCGAGCGCATGAAGCAGGAAGCCGTGGCCGCCGCGCAGGAAGCCGCGCGCCAGAAAGAAGAGGCGGAAAAAGCCAAGGCGGAAGCGGTGGCACAGCAGCAGGTTCTGTCCGCCGAAACGGACAAGGCGCGCGCTGCCGCGGCGCAATCGGAAAATCTGCGGCAGCAGGCGGAAAAAGAAAAGCAGGATCTTCGGGCCCGGCTGCTGCAGCAGCTGAATTCGATCCTGGCGACGCGCGACTCGGCCCGCGGGCTGATCGCGAATATGTCTGACGTTCTGTTCCGCAGTGGAAGCTTCGAGCTGCTTCCGGGAGCGCGCGAGCGCTTGGCCAAGGTTTCGGGGATCGTGCTGGCTTATCCCAGCCTGCATGTTGCGGTCGAAGGACACACCGACAGCATCGGGGGCGACGAATACAATCAGGATCTATCCGAGCACCGCGCGCAGTCGGTGCGCGATTATTTTGTGCAGCAGGGAATCCCCGCCAGTGCGATCGAGGCGCGTGGCTTCGGCAAGAGCGAGCCGATTGCGTCGAATGATACGGCGGAAGGGCGTCAGCAGAACCGGCGGGTGGAGCTGGTGCTCTCCGGGGATGCGATCGGCAGCGCCGACGAAGTACCGTCTTCGCAAACCGCGTCTGCGGTGCAGAACAAGTAAGCGGGAGCCTTCCGCTAGTTGGGATCTCGCCGGTCTGCGCCGCCGGTCTGCGCGCGAGATCCTTCCCTTCGCCTGAAGAACGGCTCCGGTCAGGATGACGCCCGTGGGGACGAGTACCGTCGAAACTCAAAAGCCACCACTACGCGCCTTCCTGCCCGATCTCAATCCTTGATCCTTAACTTCCAGCCGCGGCGCTACACTTGGGTGTGCGCGTACCTGGAGGAAGGGATGACCAAAGATCACGAACAGTCCTTGCGCCTACAACTTATCGAGCTGCTGGGCGGTGGGGGAGCTCACGCCAAGTTCGGCGATGTGATAAAGGACCTGCCGCCGAAGCTGCGGGGTGCTAGGCCAGCGAAGTTCCCGCACTCGCCCTGGATGTTGCTCGAACACTTGCGCCTGGCGCAGTGGGACATTCTCGAGTTCAGCCGCAATGCCAAGCACGTTTCTCCGGAGTGGCCCGGCGGGTATTGGCCGAAGACGGAAGGTCCGCCAAATGCGGCGGCCTGGAACAAGAGCATTCAACAGTTTCGGCGGGACCTGAAGGCCATGCAGAACCTGGTCGCGAATCGCAAGACCGATTTGTTCGCGCGGATACCGTGGGGCGACGGGCAGACGATTTTGCGGGAGGCGTTGCTGGTGGC
>JADGNP010000202.1 GCA_017883425.1 Candidatus Sulfotelmatobacter sp.
GAAAGAATGATGGGCAGAACGAAACGATTGCGTAACGACATAACATCCCCCTGACGAAAGGTATGGCGCAGAGTTGGGTCTTCTGGGCTCAGGTTAGCACGAGTGAGTTGCCGCTAGATTCAACCCGAACCTAGAGAATAAGTAGCGCGGTAAGAGAAAAATTCAGAGGTTTTACATCTCTTTACGAAATGGCAAGATCAAGGCGTTCGAGCCGCCTACGGATGCACCTCAGCCTCCTGCCCCGCCAGCCTGCGCAAAGACTCTTCGTAGGGTGCTCGCGCGATTCCTTTTTCCGTGATGATGGCGGCCACGTACTTTGCAGGAGTTACGTCAAACGCGGGGTTCTCCACTTCTACGCCGTCCGGAACCATCTGTTTCCCCCCGATGTGGGTGACTTCCCGGGCGTTCCGTTGCTCGATGGGAATCTGGCTGCCGTCGGGGCAAGCCAGATCGACGGTCGAAATCGGCGCCGCCACATAGAACGGAATGCTGTGCTCCTTCGCCAGGATGGCAACCGTGTACGTTCCAATCTTGTTGGCCACGTCGCCGTTGGCGGCGATGCGGTCGGCCCCGACCACAATGGCTCCGATCTTGCCCTGCTTCATCATCGCCCCGGCCATGTTGTCGGCAATCACGGTCGTCGGGATGCCGTCTTTCATCAGTTCCCACGCGGTCAGCCGCGAGCCTTGCAGGAAGGGTCGAGTTTCGTCCGCATACACGTGAATCTTCTTGCCTTGCTCGACGGCCGCGCGGATGACTCCGAGCGCGGTGCCGTATCCCGCCGTGGCGAGCGCCCCGGCGTTGCAGTGTGTGAGCACTCCACCCGCGCTCGGCATCAGCGTAGCGCCGTGGCGTCCCATGGCCTGGTTGGCCGCGATGTCTTCCGCGTGCATGCGCTGTGCCTCTTCAATCAAATCCCGCTTGATCTGCGGAATGGGCCGAATCCGGATCCGCTCGAATTTCTCCTGCATGCGGCGAATCGCCCAGAACAGATTCACTGCGGTGGGCCGGGTCTTGCCAATGAGGTCGCAAATCTGGTCCAGGTCGCGCTTGAGGTCGCCCGAGGATTCGGCTGTGGAATTGTTCACGCCCAGCGCGATGCCCATGGCCGCCGCAACGCCGATCGCCGGCGCCCCACGCACCACCATGTTGCGAATGACGTCAGCCACCTGCTCATGCGTCTTGCAAGTGACATAAACTTCTTCGGTAGGCAGCTTCGTCTGGTCGATGAAGCGTACGCCTTTGTCGGTCCATTCCAGGGTTTGAATCATAGGTGGAGTTTCCAGCTTTCGGTCTCTGCGACTTGGGCGGAGATTTCAATACCTCATCTGCAGAGCTACCTCGCTCGTCTCAACACGTAAATTACCCACGGAGGGATCTTAGTTTCGTTCACCCATGAGGATGACTCGTCCCCTTTGGCCAGGGGCCTGAAGACTTGGACCGTTTGCAGACCCGCCTCTCTATACACTACCCGATAGGATTCGTCGGTCCAGAGGATGTCTTCCACAGGCCTCCGATCCTTGTGGTCGGTAACGACGATGCGCACGACATCGCCGCAGCACGCGGTGGCGTTCTCCGGGAAATCCTTGGTCGTAAATGAGGTCCATTCGTGGGTGTAAATCTCAGGCGACGAAACCAGGCTGACAATGGTTCCATTCGGCGCCAGCAGCTTTCCGAGGTCGCAAAAGATTCTCGTCTTCATCGCTCCCGGAATGTTGTCAAAGGTGAAAGCCGCGAGTACGAGGTCGAAGGCCCCAACGTCCATCTTGTCGAAATTGTCGCCCGGCACCAGGCGGTAATCTCCTGAAGGATCCGTAGAACGCGCCATCCGCAGCATGTCTTCTGATACATCGACTCCGGTCACATTGAACCCGAGTTTCCGCAGGAACCTGGTTGATCTGCCGGTGCCGCAACCGAAGTCCAGCGCTCGTATGCCGGTTACGTGCTCGGCCAGAATTTTGGGCAGGTCACGGTATGCGAGGTAATACGTGTTGGCGAATTCAAGCGTAGCGTACGCATCGGCACGGTTCGCATCGGCGTAGCAGTTAACGAAGGGCACAGGCTCCTTTAGTGAGTCAATGATTGATCATGCCCGGTGCGCCTCGCACCGGTCTCTGGGATTGTTGGTAACCGCCGGCCGCCCGCATACCTCGCAAGCCGCCGCCACCGCAAAAATGACGGGATGGGTGTCATCGTTTTGCAGAATATGTTCTTTGCGCACGTCGTTCGCGGTGAAGAGGGAAACGAACGGCACCGCCCCCGCCGCCTTCTCCACATTCGGGCGTCCTTTGGCCTCTTCCCGCTCCACCAGGCACATCACGCCAACAACTTCGAATCCGAACTCGCGCGCCGCCTCAATCGCCTGCACCGTCGATGTCCCCGTGGTGCAAACATCGTCCACAATCACGACCCGCGCGCCCTTTTCGCGGAAGCCTTCAATGCGCTGTCCCGTGCCGTGCTGCTTTTCGGCCTTGCGCACCAGAAAGCCATCCAGTTCGCCGCTCACCACCGCGACTGCCACCACGATGGGATCCGCCCCCATCGTCAGCCCGCCGATGGCCCGGGGTTTCCATCCGCGCTGCCGGATCTCTTCGAAGAAAACTTCCCCGGTCAGCCGCGAACCCTTCGCGTCGAGTGTCGTGGTGCGGCAGTCAATGTAGTAGTCGCTGGTCCCGCCGGAAGAAAGTTTGAACTCGCCCAGCCGGAACGATTTGTGAGCGAGCGTACTCAGCAGTTTCTGGCGCGCAGGATGCATAAAAATCTACGATAACACGAGGGCTGGCTTCCAGCTTCCGGGTGGTGGGCGTCGGACCTCAGACCTCGGACTTCGGACCTCCGGCTTGCGCGACGGAAAGTGTTTGCGTGTTAACCTGAATTCTTGTTAGCGGGATGAGGCGCGGTGGCCAGCGTCTCTGGTTGATTTTGAATCGAGGTATGACATTGCAGAGTCTGCGCAGGGTTCCCCTTTCTATTCTGGTCGGCCTTCTTCTTTCCACGCTTGCGATTAGCACCGTGGCCCCCGTCGCCTTCGCCGACGGCACGCGCACCTGGGAGCAGTCGAAATTCGAGGACCTCACCAAGGGCACGGCCACCGGAGTGGCCATTCGCAGCTCTGGCGGCCTGGAACTGGCTCCCTCGTTCAAGCTGCTCTACGCCACGCCTTCGACCTACATCTGGGCCGTGGCCTCGGATGAAGCGGGGAATGTCTACGCTGCGACTGGATCTCCGGCGCGCGTGTACCGCATTACGCCGGACGGCCAGGCGACTATCATTTTTGAACCTCAGGAACTCCAGGTGCAGACGCTCGAGGTCGGCCCGGGCGGCGTGATTTATGCCGCGACCGCGCCCGACGGCAAGGTCTACAAGATCGAGCACAAGCCCCGGGAAAAAGGGGACGCGCCCAAGGCCGACAGCAAGACCTCCGAGAAAGAAGCGCCCAAAGATCCCGCTAAGCCGGCCCTGGATCGGTCGTGGAGTTCCTCCGAGTACTTCGCGCCGGGCACCAAGTACATCTGGGACCTGGTTCTCGACAAAACCGGAAATCTTTATGTCGCCACTGGGGATCACGGCGAGATTTACAAGGTCACGCCCAAGGGGGAGCACTCGGTTTTCTTCAAGAGCGACGACACCCACATCCGTGTGCTCACGCTCGATGCCCAGGGAAACGTCATTGCCGGTACCGATGGCAGCGGCCTGGTGTACCGCATTTCTCCGGCGGGCGAAGGATTCGTGCTGTACAGCGCTCCGAAGAAGGAGATCACAGCCCTCGCGCTCGATCGCGAAGGCAACATCTACGCCGCAGGCGTGGGCGAAAAGCGGGTGGGAACGGGAACACCTCTGGCAGGCGGCCCTTCCATGCTCACGATGGGAGCAAGCGCCCCGTCAACGAGTCCGCAGACTCCGGGGATGACTCTCACCTTGACGCCCAGCACCCCGCAGGTGGGACCGTTCCCCTTTCCCGGCGGAGGTGCGAGCGGTGGGTCCGATGTGTACCGGATTGCCCCCGATGGTTCCCCGTCGCGGATTTGGACTTCGCATGAAGACATCGTCTATGCGCTGGCGTTCGATTCGCATGGCAAACTGCTGGCCGGAACTGGAAACCGCGGACACGTCTTTGCCATCGACGCCCAGGACGAGTTTTCCGATCTGCTGAAGGCGCCGGCGTCGCAAATTACCGGTTTTGCCAAAGCTCCCGGCGGCGGACTCTACGCGGCCAGCAGCAACCTTGGAAAGATCTTTGTCCTGGGCCCGGGTCCGCAGAGTGAAGGCAGCTATGAGAGCGATGTGTTCGACGCAAAAGTTTTTTCGCGCTGGGGCCGGGCCGAGTTTCGCGGCACCGGCAATGTAGATCTGCTGGCACGCAGCGGCAACGTCGACAATCCCGACCGGAACTGGAGCCCCTGGAAGCAAGTGAATCTGAGCAAGGAATCTGGCATGGGAGTTCCACCCGCGCGCTATGCCCAGTGGAAAGCCGTGCTGCACGCGGGAAGCGCCAGGCCGACGGTCGACACCGTCACCCTGAATTACCTGCCCAAGAACGTAGTGCCGGAGATCGAGGACGTCTCGGTGCAGATGGGTGTGCGCTATCAGCCGCTCCAGAAGTCGGCTGGCCTCAGTCTGAGTACGGACCTGAGTGGGTCTTCGGGCGGCCACTTCGAGTCGCCGGTGCCGAGCACTCGCGATCGCGATGCCATCGGCGTGAAGTGGAACGCGCACGACGAGAACGACGATCAGCTGCTGTATTCCGTCTACTACCGGGGCGACGGCGAGACCCGCTGGCTCCTGTTAAAAGACAACTTGACCGACAAAGCTTACTCGTTCGACGCCAGCCTGCTGCCGGATGGAGGCTACACGGTGAAAGTTGTGGCTTCCGATGCAGCGTCGCACTCCCCGGGCGAGGCGCTGACGGCGGCTAAGGAGAGCCGCCGCTTCGAAGTGGACACCACGCCGCCGCGCGTCGAAAACCTGGCAGCGTCGGTCGAGGGTACACAGATTCACGTACGTTTCCGCGCGGAAGATGGATTCTCCACCATCAAGCGCGCCGAGTATTCGGTAGACGCGGGTGACTGGAAGTACGTCGAGCCCATGGGCCAGCTCTCCGATGCGAAGATCGAAGACTATGACTTCCTGGCTGCCCCCGGAGCGGGGAACGACCCTGCGTCGGAGCATGTGGTCGTCGTGCGGGTCTACGACAAGTACGAAAACATGGGCGCCGCCAAGGCGCTGTTGAAAGGGAAGTGAACGGGACGGCATCGTTCAGCCGGGCGCACTCCCTGCGGCGTTCCTGGAATTCCTGAGTTTGCTCGTTGGGTGTGTTCGTTGAGCGTTGTACGGCACACCACATTGAGTGAATGTCTCGGTGCGTGATCAACGAAATTGGTTGGGGGAATATATCTCGTGGGCGATCAACGAACGCCCCCGGTATGATCAAGCGCCGGAGGCGCGTCCCGAAAATAGCCCGGCGTTTCAACGCCGGGTAAGCAGGAAGGATGAACCTCGTCCCGTAGGGACGACTGAAACTCTGCTGCGCAATTTCCGACGAAAGTTCACTCCCCCCACAACGCACCTACCCCGCGGCGAGATAAACGTAGCGAAGAATGAACAGCGCCGTCAGAATCCAGATAACGACGCTCACTTCCCGAAATTTCCCCGCGGCCACCTTCACCAGCGTGTAAGAGATCAATCCCAGACTCAGGCCCGTCGCAATACTGAACGTCAGCGGCGTCGCCACCAGGGTAACGAAAGCGGGAATCGCCTCCGTAAATTCCTTCCACTCGACGCGGGCAATGGATTCCGTCATCAGCGCCCCCACCAAAATCAGCGCAGGCGCCGTCGCATACCCTGGAATCGCCGCCGCTAGTGGCGCGCAGAACGCCGCCAGGAGGAAAAATCCCGCAACGAAGATGTTGCTCAGCCCCGTCCGCGCACCCGCAGCCACTCCCGCTGCGCTTTCGATGTAGCTGGTCACCGTCGAGGTTCCGGTCAACGCACCGAAAATGGTCCCCACGGCGTCCGACACCAGCGCGCGGCCCACCCGGGGAATCTTTCCGTCCTTTACGAATCCGCCCTGCTCGCAGACTCCCACAAGCGTGCCCACATTGTCGAAAAGATCGACAAAGAGAAAGATAAAGATAATTTCCAGCAGCCCCAGGTGAAGGGCGCCCCGCAAATCGAGTTGCAGCCAGGTGGAGGAAGGATGAGGTAACGAAAAAATCGCCGTGGGCCAACTCGCCATCCCACGCAGAATTCCCAGCAGCGTGGTGGCGAATATCCCGATCAGGATCGCGCCGCTGATTTTACGGCTCATCAGAACGAGCATGATCGCCAGTCCCACGCACGCGAGCTGGGTTTCGTGATTGTCAAAACTTCCCAGACTGACGAACGTTGCCGGATTTGCCACCACCAGCTTGGCATTGCGCAGCCCGACAAAGGCGATGAACATCCCGATGCCCCCGGCAGTGGAATACTTCAGACACTCCGGAATTCCATTCACGATCTGCTCCCGCACCCGGGTGACGGTGAGAATCAGAAAAAAGACGCCGGAAAAAAAGATCACGCCCAACGCGGTGCGCCAGGGTACATGCATGCCCAGGCAAACCGAATACGTGAAGTAGGCATTCAGCGACATGCCCGGCGCCAGCGCGATGGGATAGTTCGCGTAGAGTCCCATCACCAGCGTGGCGGCAGCCGAAGCGATGCAGGTGGCAAACACGACGCCTTCCACCGGCATGCCCGCCTGCGCCAGGATCTGCGGATTCACCACGACGATGTAGGCCATCGTGATGAACGTGGTCAGTCCACCGAGAAATTCGCGGCGCACCGAAGTGTGGTTTTCGGCAAGACGGAAGTAGCGTTCGATCAATGCTGGTCCTTGGTCACGACCGAATAAGTGACGTCAAATGAAACCGACATTCTACGGCATGCGGCGGCCACCGCGAAAAGCAAGTCAAGTACGCGACACATGTGGAGACAGCCGCCTCGGCTGTCCCCGCCTGGACGAAGTCCGGCCGCTTTCACGGTGCGCTCGAACTCCTCCTAGCATGGCCCGATCCGCTACTGGCGAGGGGCGGAGCTTTCGGCGGGAGCCTGTGATTCTTCGCTGCGGATGGCGGTGAGTTCGCCCGCGTGGCGGAGTTCCGGAAACAGCCATGCCCACGCAGCGATCACCACCAGAGTCCCAATTCCCCCCAACACCACCGCCGGCACAGTGCCAAACCACTGCGCCGTCACGCCGGATTCGAACTGCCCGAACTCATTGGACGCCCCAATAAAAATCATGTCCACCGCGGTGACGCGTCCCCGCATTGCATCCGGCGTTGCCAGTTGCGTGAGCGTAGCGCGGATGATCACACTGATCATGTCGCTCGCCCCCAGCAGCAGCAGTGCGATCAACGAGACCGTCAGGCTGCGCGAGACGCCGAAGATAATCGTGAAGATTCCGAATCCGGCCACCGCCCAGAGCAGCGCAGGCCCGGACCGCCCGCGCAACGGCGAGTGCGCCAGCAATACTGCCATGATCGCCGCGCCGACTCCCGGAGCGGAGCGCAGCAGCCCCAGTCCCCACGGCCCCGTGTGCAGAATTTCGCGCGCGTACACCGGAAGCAGAGCGACCGCGCCGCCCAGCAGCACGGCAAACAGATCCAGCGAAATCGCGCCCAGGATGAGCTTCTTGTTCCATATGTAATGGAGCCCCGCGAAAACGGTCTTCAGCGTCATTGGCTCGCGCGGCCGCGCTATTACCTCAGGCCGGATGCGGAACGAGGAGACCGTCGCGCCAATCGCCGTCACCATTGCAACCACATAGACCACCGACGGTCCGCGGAACGCTGCGTAAAGGATGCCGCCGAACGACGGCCCCAGAATCGTTGCTGCCTGGAAGATGCTGGCGTTCCACGCGACCGCGTTGGGGAAGTGCTCTTCGGGAACAAGCTGCGGCAGAATCGAGCGGCTGGCCGTGCTGTTAAATGATCGCACCACGCCGATCAGGACCAACACCACGTAGATCGAAGTGATCGAGGGCACGCCGCGCTCGGCCAGAGCGAGCAGCAAAGCGAAGCAAACGGCGTACCCGCCGTAGCAGGCCGAGAGCACGTGGCGGCGTTCGAAACGGTCGGACGCGTGCCCGGAGATCGGGAACAGCAGAATCCCCGGCAGAAATTGTGCCAGGCCCACATAGCCGAGATCGAGCGGCCTCTTGGTGATCTCGTACACTTGCCACCCGACGGCCACGGCTTGCATCTCAACCGCCGCCACGATGAGGAACCGGGCGATCTCGAACAGCACGAATCCGGGATGCGTGAAGGCAGCACGTCCGGCTCTGGCGTCGGCGGTGGCAGGCATGAACTATTTACTGTGCCATAGAAAGCTGAGGATGTGCAGAGGGCCCGTGTGGGACGGACACTCCCTTCGGCAAGCTCAGGGCAGGCTCTGTCCGTCGCTTTTGACTTTGATTTTCCTGTTCGCTGGACAACCGTCGCCTCACGCCACCAGCGGGGCGTTGGCGATTCCCTCGGTCCCGAACACCCGCCGGTAACGCTCGATCTCCGACGGCGGCCCCAACGCCTTGGAATAGTTATCAGAGAGCTTTACGGCCGGCCGCCCTTCAACGCTCGAAACCTTGCAGATCAGGCTGATGGGGTCAAAACCCCCGCCATCATTAGGATTGCATCCGCGAAAATCATTGGTCAGCAGCGTGCCCCACCCGGCGCTGACCCGAACGCGACGCCCAGCCGTCCACTTGTTGCGATCGTCAAAATCAACGGCGCTGAGGAAATCTCCCGGGCCCAAACCCTTCGCCATGGTCCCGCCA
>JADGNP010000203.1 GCA_017883425.1 Candidatus Sulfotelmatobacter sp.
TCGGGCAATGGGGGAACAAGAAGTTGGAAGATGCACCGATTATTCTCGTCGTCGAGGACGACCACCTGCTTCAGGCGGTCGTCGAAGAAGCGCTCAGTGAAGGTGGTTTCCAGATCATCATCGCGCCGTCCGGCGAGAAGGCCATGGAGCTATTGGACACTTCCGGAGAAAAATACCGGGCTTTGGTCACAGACATCAACTTGGGTCGCGACAGGCTGAACGGCTGGGAGGTCGCTCGCCACGCACGAGAGATAAATCCGGCGTTTCCCGTTATTTATATGAGCGGGGACAGCGCCGAAGATTGGGCGTCGTTGGGGGTCCCAAACAGCATCATGTTGCCGAAGCCGTTCGCGCCCGCCCAACTGCTCACCGCTGTGTCGCAGCTTCTCAATAATGTTCCGCCATCAACAACGTGAGGGCCGACGCCCGCGAGGCTCGGCGATGGTGCAACATTCAAGTAGTTGAAACTGTCGGGTCTGCCGCTAAACTTCGCGGTCCTGTCTAATCGGAGCGTCGGGTGAAAGAGTCAACGAACCCCATCGCGGCGGAAGGCCGCTCTCGAATGGGAGATTTCCTGGCAGGGGGCGGTGAATTAGGCGGCCTCATGAGGGAGCACGATTGGAACAAAACCTCCCTTGGGCCTGCCCACGGCTGGCCGCAAAGCCTGAAGATGGCGGTCAGGATCATGCTGACCTCCTTGCAGCCGATTTGGATCGGATGGGGCAAGGAGCTCATTTATCTCTATAACGATCCCTACAAATCCATCATCGGCGGCAAACATCCCTGGGCGCTCGGAAAGCCAACGCATGAGGTATGGCGTGAAATATGGCCGGACATCGCTCCATTACTCGAAACGGCAATGGGAGGCGATCGCGGAACCTATGTCGAGTCGCAGCTTCTTATCATGGAGCGCAACGGATATCCGGAAGAAACCTACTACACCTTTTCGTACAGCCCGATTCCGGACGACGACGGCGGCGTCGGTGGCATTATCTGCGCGAATAGCGACGATACCCTGCGGGTCCTCGGCGAGCGACAAATTGCCCTGTTGCGTGAGTTGTCTGCAAGTACGGCAACCGCGCGTTCGTGGCAGGACGTCTGTCGGCAAAGCACACATGCACTTGCCTCGAATACGCGCGACGTGCCGTTCTCCATGCTGTATTTGGGCGAGCCGGGCAGCGGCATTTTTGAACTTGCAGGATCGTCGGGCATCGGCATCGGCCATCCAGCGGCACCTCCCGTTTTGGAACTCTCGGCTTCCTCGCCGTGGCCTCTCAAGACGGTTCTTTCCACTCATCAAGCACAGGTCGTCGGGGGGCTGGAGGAGTTGTTCGCGGATCGTCTCCCCGCCGGCGCGTGGGATCGCCCGCCCTTTCAGGCCGCAGTTCTCCCCATCCTGGCGACCGGGGAGACCGGGCGCTCAGGTGTCCTGATTGTCGGATTGAATCCATTTCGCCTGTTCGACGAGAACTATCGCGGATTTCTCGGTCTCGTGGCAGGCCAAATTGCTGCCGCCCTTGCCAACGCGCAAGCCTATGAAGAGGAAAAACGGCGCGCCGAAGTCCTGGCAGAGCTGGATCGCGCCAAGACAACTTTTTTCTCGAATGTGAGTCACGAATTTCGAACCCCACTCACGCTGATGCTGGGGCCAATCGAAGAACTCCTGGCGGCCAGCCAACCAACGGACAAGTCGCGACCGCAACTCGAGTTGGTACACCGTAACGGGATGCGGCTGTTGCGGCTTGTCAATAGCCTTCTGGATTTCTCGCGGATCGAGGCCGGACGGATGCGGGCGAATTTCGAGCCGACCGACCTCAGCGTGTTTTCCGCCGAAATAGCCTCGGCCTTCCGCGGCGTCATCGAGAAAGCTGGGCTTCGCTTCAGGGTCGATTGCAGAAACCTGTCGCGCACGGCCTATGTCGATCGCGACATGTGGGAAAAGATCCTGCTGAATCTTCTGTCGAACGCCTTCAAGTTCACGATGTCCGGGGAGATAGCGGTTTCCGTCGCGGACTCCGGCGACGGCACGGCGGCCCTGGTGCGCATCGCAGACACTGGGATCGGGATTGCCCAGGACGAGCAACCCCGATTGTTCGAACGTTTTCATCGCGTCGAAGGCGCCCAAGGAAGAAGCTTTGAAGGCACCGGCATCGGTCTCGCTTTGGTGCAGGAACTCGTGCGAATGCACGGTGCGAGCATAGAAGTTAGGAGCGCCCTGGGACAAGGAACGACTTTTACCATCCGTGTTCCGTTCGGATCCTCGCACCTGCCGCAAGACCAGATAAGTCAATCCAGCTCGTCGGCCGTCTCGATCAAGTCGCAGCCCTATCTGGAGGAAGCGCTTCGCCTGCTCTCCGGTTTGGAGACGGGCCTTCCTTCTTCCGGGTCTTCAGAGACTGCATTGGCGACCGAGGAACTACCTCGCGAATCGCTTCCCGGCGCCGGAAGGCGCATTCTGCTGGCGGACGACAATGCGGACATGCGCGACTACGTTCGCAGATTGCTGGAGGCGCATGGCTACGTCGTCGAGGCCGTGGAAGACGGCGAAGCCGCATTGGCTTCGGCGCGCCAGTGGCCACCGGATTTGGTGCTCACCGACGTCATGATGCCGAAGCTTGACGGATTCGGTGTGTTGCGGGGAATTCGCGCCGACGCGAAGTTGGCTGGAATCCCCGTGCTGATGCTTTCCGCCCGGGCGGGGGAAGAGGCGAAAGTCGAAGCGCTCGATGCGGCCGCGGATGATTATCTGGCCAAACCATTTGCAGCCCGCGAACTTCTCGCGCGGGTGAATTCCAATATCCAGATGGCGAGGGTGAGAAGGGACGCTGCCCGTGCCGTCATGCAAAGCGAACAGCGATACGTGATGTCGCAGGAACGCCTGACGCTGGCGCTATCGACCGGGCGCGTTGCGATTTACGACTGGGATGTCGAGAGCGATCGCTTGAGCATTCAGGGACCTCTGGGCGAAGTGTTCGGTGTTACCCTGGAGGACGTCGCAAATGGACTTCCTCTGAGTTCGATCGTTGACGGCATTCACCCTGATGATCGTGAGGTCGTCATGGCGCTCATCGCGCGCACGGTGGAAACCGAAGAGCCGTTCGAAGCGGAATATCGCGTTCGAGGTGGGGCCAACCCGCGTACCGTATTGTCACGCGGGCACGTCTACACCGGTTCGTCCGGTCAAAAAATGTTTTCGGGCGCATTGATCGACATCACCGAGGAGAAAGCGGCCGAACAGGCGCTTCAGCGCGAATTGGAATATCGACGACTTGCCGAGGCAAAGCTTCAGGCAATCAACAGCACGCTGGAGCAGCGGGTCGAAACCGAGGTTGCGGAGCGAATAAAGGCCGAGGAGGCTTTGCGCCAGGCCCAAAAAATGGAGGCGATCGGGCAATTGACCGGCGGCGTCGCCCATGACTTCAACAACCTGCTCACGGTGATCATGGGCGGTCTCGACATTATCCGCAGATCGAAGCCGGAAGATCATGCCCGCATAAAGCGGGCGACCGACATGGCACTTCAAGGGACCCAGCGTGCCGCGAGTCTGACGGGGCGGCTGCTGGCCTTTTCAAGGCGCCAACCGCTGGAGCCAAAGCCGCTGGAATTGACCGCTCTCGTGCGGGAGATGACTGAACTGCTTCATCGAACGCTGGGTGAGAGGATCGAACTCGAAGCCGTGATGGCCTCCAGGCTTTGGCCCGTTGAGGTCGACCTAAACCAGCTGGAGAGCGCCATCCTCAACTTGGCCGTCAACGCGAGGGACGCGATGCCTGACGGCGGCAAGTTGACCATCGAAGCAGCAAATACGGCGTTGGACGAATCCTACTCCGCCAGGGATACGGAGGTCATTCCGGGTCAGTACGTGATGCTATCCGTCAGTGACAGTGGTTCAGGAATGTCAAAGGAAACGTTGGACCATGCTTTTGAACCATTCTACACCACCAAAGAGGTGGGACGCGGGACGGGCCTTGGCCTCAGCATGGTTTATGGATTTGTAAAGCAGTCTGGCGGTCACGTTACGCTGTATAGCGAGCGAGGTCAGGGGACGACAGTGAAGCTCTATTTCCCCCGGTATAAGGGAAAATTGAGCGCGGCCGAGATCGAAGAACGGCCATCAACTCCCACGGCGAGCCACGAGGAAGTTGTTCTGGTCGTTGAGGACAATGACGACGTACGCTCCTACAGCGTGACCATCCTGCGAGAGCTCGGATATAAAGTACTTGAAGCTGCAGATGCCGAAAAGGCGCTGCAGATCCTCGAAGGTACCGACCGCGTCGATCTGCTGTTCACCGACGTGGTATTGCCCGGGAAGAATGGGCGCGTATTGGCCGATTCCGCTAAGCGGTTGCGTCCTGCCTTGCGTGTCCTGTTCACGACAGGCTACTCGCGTAACGCGATTGTTCATCAAGGCCGCCTGGACGCGGATGTCCACCTGATCAGCAAGCCATTCACTTTCGATCAGCTCGCAGCCCGGGTACGCGACATCATCGATCTACCGGTGCCGAAGCAACTCTCGTGAACGGCCGCTTCGCGCGCCGCAACCGGACGTTCCCTCGGCGCTTTTTGACCCGGTGCGGAGGTCGACTGTCCAGGGAAGCAATAGCCGAGGAATAGACCGCGCTTTCCGGGGTTCACACCCAGGACTTGGACCGTTCAGGTCGATAATGCAGTTCGGACATCAACCCGCGCATTGCAACGACGAAGTCCGCGTCGAAGAGAAGCGACTCCGGTCCCGCATAATTTGACGGGTAAGCCCACTCAGAATTTTAGAAACGGCGCTTTGCAGGCAATGAAAACTACCCTTCATTCTTTCGCCGAGGGCATCTCGAAGCTCGGCCTGACGGAGGTCGGCCATGCCATCGCGCTGCTTTGGTACTTTGATCTGCAGGAAGGCAAACCGGAGTTGCGTCCTGCTTTCCTGGCCGGGTTGATGCATGATCTCTCGCTTCGCCGCCAGGTCAACGCCACCCGCCTTGGAAGGCAGCTGCTTGCAAACCGTGCCGTGATGAGGGGTAAGGAGATGGGCACCGTGAGACTTCGCCTTGCCAGCAGGTCGCGCCTGTCATCCCGCTATAACGAAATTGCGGGAAGGGTCGTTGCACCCGCGCCCGGCGCACACATCATTCCAGCGGGACTGTTCGACAATACCAGACCGTATCTGCAAACCCTGGTGGTGCAGATCAACGGAACCTACCAGAACGGTTTCTACGACGCCTGTGCCGTCATGTGCCGGCGCTTGCTGAATTGCCTGGTGCTCCTTGCGTTCGAAAGTGCGGCAAAGGGCAAAGTCATAAGAGATGCCTCCGGGGAATACCGGGCGTTCGCCCACATCATCGAATTGGCTTCCTCCAACCGGCACTTAAAGCTCGCCCGGGGCGCGGGCGCGGTGATGGGAAAGATGGATTATGTGGGTGATCTTGCCGCTCATCACCCGACTTACACCACCCGACAGAAGGACATCGACGAGCAGCGGCTGGCGTTTCACCGCGTCATTTTGGAACTGGCCGATCTTGCCGAAATCAAGTCGCAGGCCACGGCTGACTGAAAGAGGCGGCCTGTCTTTGAGGTTACTCCGAGTATTCCTGCTCGAACCGATTCGGGCCGGTAGGCTTAGAGACCCATTTGAGCGTCTTTCCAGACAGCGCGGCAAATGTGCCTGATGCCAACCTGATCACGGCCTTCCCCGACGCATCCTGGCCGATTGGCTTGCCGTCCTTCATCACGATCGACCCGTTGCCCTCCAACAGCTGCCCGACCGCCAACCCACCGGGTGCGCGGTGAGCGGTGGAGGCAGCCAAAAAGGTCGACTTGGGCCCATCCCATTCAACCATTGCATTTCCGGTCAGAACGGCCCCCTTCAGCAAGCCATCCACGCCGACGCAGGAATACTGAACGCTTTGGAGGCTATGACCTGTGCGGTCGCCGATCGGCTCTGGGGCATTCGAGCCAACAACCGTACACTCGTAGCGTCCGACCATGTCCGCAAAGGCCAATCCATTTGTGCCGATCAAGCCGAGTGCGGAACACAAAAGTGTAGCGATAAGGCGCGTCGTCATTGGCCTCTCCCTCGGGTTGTGTTTTGTTACCCTAACGCCGGGCAGGCGCACCTTTTTGATGGAAATCAAAACGCCGCGGATCTTGCAGATCAGCTGTCCTTGAGTGCGGGTCGGTTCGCTAACTCTCTCGCAGAGCGCCGTAGCAAACCGGACCTCCGCTTCAGGTTCAGTCATTGACCCGACCGTTCAAACGTTTTTCGGGTTTCAAGGCCAGGGCCATGCTGCAGAGCAGCAGCCGTTAGGATTTCGTTAACCTTGCCGAAGCAAGATTCTCGAGGGGCCACTGAAAGGAGAACTCATGACAAACCTGGAAGAGGCAATTCGGGAACGTGCCTACCATCTCTGGACCGCCGACGGTCAACCCGAGGGCAAGGCGGACGTCTATTGGCTGAATGCGCAGAGGGAACTTCTGACGGAAACGGTCGAAGGCTCAGGCAGTGAAGCTGCCGCCGATGCGGCGCCGGTTACGACCAGGCCCGCGAAAAAGGCGAAGGTCACCGGATCCGGCAAAAGGAAAGCCCGCGCAGCATAGTCCGGTCTCGACCTCGGACGCATGACCGTGACGTGATCATAAGGGGCCGGGGTGGCTCGACCTCCCCGTTGCCATCTGGATTCTTTATCGCCGATCCGCCGTGAACGGTTTCGCGGCTCGCGCCGCCGCGGAGGTGTTGCCTCGCTGAGGTCGGCAGGTTGGCGATATGCCAATCGTCACCGGCGATAAAGGACAACATGCTTGTCCAATTAACGCCTCAACACCGCCTTCACTTGCGGCTAAAGCAGGTCGACGATTTTTCTTGAAGGAACCAATCCGCCCACGGCGGGCTTATCGCAGATGTTCCGAAACCGGGGAGACTGCCATGAAAATCGCAACGCTCATTTTGGCTGGCACTTCGGCCCTCGCCATCATCGGTTCAACGGCATGGGCCCAGGAAGCGCGCACGGGAACGATAACCGTCATTGACCGGCTCAATAACACCGTCGCGATCAAACAGACGCAGAGTGGCACCACCGGAGCAAACACCGGCGGCGCTGCCGAAGAATTCAAGGTGCAAAACGGCGCCTCGCTGGAAACGGTGCATGCCGGCGACAAGGTCACCTTCTCCACCACGGACAAGGATGGGGTCAAGGTCATCACGACGCTTCAGAAGCAGTAGATATTCCGACGCCGCAATCCGGCGTCTCCATCCCGTTGGCGACGGTTTTCAGTTGCGCGGGGCGTGGCCTCGGCGGCGCTGCATCAGGGAACCGATGTCGGCAGTGGCGCCGAGTTGGCCTCCTGCGAAGCCGCGGGCCGCTGATCGAACTTCGCCAGCACCGACGCGCCGCCGTCAAACCGAACGCGATAGACCTGCAGGTTCTCCATGACGCGCTGGACGTAATTGCGGGTTTCGGAGAGCGGAATGCGCTCCACCCAGTCGATGGCGTCCACATTGGGATCGCGCGGATCCCCGTACAATTTCACCCAGTCGCGAACACGGCCCCGGCCGGCGTTGTAGCCGGCGAAGGTCATGATGTGACAGCCCGCATATTCCTTCAGCAATGCGCTGAGTTCAGCCGCGCCCATTTGCGTATTATAGACGGGATCGGAGACCATCCGGTCCCAATCATAGGCGACGCCGAACCGCTTGGCGGTGTCGCGTCCGGCTTCCGGCGTGACCTGCATCAGACCGACCGCATTGGCCGGCGACTTGTCGCGCTGGTCGAACGCGCTCTCGGTGCGTGCGACCGAATAGATGATGCTGCGCTCGATCCCGGGGCCAATCGGACTGTGCCGCGGGATTCCAATGGTCGGAAAGGCGTAGTTGTCGAGCGCCAGCCCGCGGGCGAGCGCCGGCTTGCCGATCTGCAACATGGCGCGCGCATCGTTGCGGCGGCCGGTGAGTTCCGCCAGCGCGGCCAGCACCGCCACGTCCGTGCTCTCCTCGGCAAGATCGGCGACAAAACTCAGGGCGACGTCGCGTTCGCCGAGCGCATAGAGCATATCGGCGGCGCGCACGCGTTCATCCGCGAGCGTTGCGTCATCGGCAGGGTTGGCGGGCAGCGCCGCGCGCAGCTCTGCTCCGTCGAGGCCGAGCCTGGCGCGCGCCATCTGTCCGTAATAGGCGGTGGGATAGCGCGCGGCAGCCTCGTAGAAGGCGCGCATCTCCGCTTGCTCACCGGCCGCTTCGGCGGCGCGGCCACGCCAGTAGTTCGCCCGCGCCAGCACGATCGGATTGGCCGAGCCGTCGTCGATATGGGCGAAATGCGTCCGCGCCGCCGCGGGATCGTTGCGGTAGCGCAAGGCGATCCACCCGCGCATGAAATGCAGGTCCGCCCGGTAAGCCTCGCCTGCCGGCAGAGCGGCGTCGCGCACGACCTGATAAGCGGCTTCGGACTTGCCCTGATCGAGCAGCTTGCGCGCCAGACCGCGACGTTCGCGCCACCATTCGTCGGTATCCTGCAGCGCCATTGTCTCCGGGGCTGCCGACAGCACAAGACGGGTGGCGTCATCGATCCGGTCGTGACGCACCATCCAGCGCATCCGGCAAAGCGTGTAGCCGAGATCGCCGCGGGCCTCGGCCGGAACCTCGTTGAGCAAATCGAGCGCCTTGTCGGCGCTCCCCGCGGCACAGGCCTTCACGATCGCAAGCTCGTCGCTGCCGAGCCGCTGCGCGACGCGCCTGGCGCCCGCAAGATCCTTGGCGCCGATGCGCTTGTCCATTCGCGCACGATGGTCCTCGCGCGTCAGCAGGTC
>JADGNP010000204.1 GCA_017883425.1 Candidatus Sulfotelmatobacter sp.
AGGGCAGGCTCTTCGCAAAGTGCGCGAAGGACGGGGCACCCACGGTGTTGGTGATGCCCGCGAGATCAAAAGCCTGGGCCGCCCGCCCCCAAGCGAAGCTTGGACGGGGCACCCGCGAGAGTGGTGCGGCAAACCTGGGCACCCGCCCCTATCCGTTAATCACACTTTCTCGGCTCCGCACACCATTAGTCAGGAGGTTGGTTTTCGTATATTTACACTGTCCAGGAAAGCGGTAAAATAAAGACTTCGTTGTCAAGGCAGAAGGAGGTGCCATGTCTCCTGCTCGCCAACCCAGCGGTTCTTCACGCAGAAGAAGAATCGCCCGCCAAACCCCAATCGACGCGACACTGCAAACAGTGTGCAATTCAGAAGATTCGCTCGCGGGCCAAACGCTCCGCATGTGTTCTGCAGCCGCAATGACGGATTGCGCTGTTCTGCGAATTGACAAGAAAGTCATGATGGAAGCGCTTCATGGGGAACACGAACTGTCCAACCTGTTCGTGGCCTATTTGTTGTCGCGCGACATCCGTTACGAAGAAGATCTGGTTGATCAGCTTTTCAATTCGAGCGAAAAGAGGCTGGCCCAGATCCTTTTGCTGCTCGCTCATTTTGGCAAGGAAGGCAAGCCCGAGAGTGTAGTGCCCAAGATCAGGCAAGAGGTGCTGGCGGAAATGATCGGCACAACCCGCTCGCGGGTCAGCTTCTTCATGAACCGGTTCCGGAAATTGGGATTCATCCACTACAGCGGCGGTCTGCAGGTTCCACAGCTCGCTGCTCAACGTCGTTCTGCACGATTAGCTGTCCTTTCCTGCACAGAACGCTGGTATAGGCGAGGATTTAGGAGGAAGGGGAAATGGAGCATCCATTCGAGAGTCTAGCGAAGAAGGAATCGAAGTCTGACGCCGAACTCATTGCGTTCTTGGCGGTCACCAGAATTTCACATCAGCTTCCGATAGGTACCGTCCTATCTCTGCCGGCGAGCCAACTGACGCCGGAGCAAGTGTACGACTCCCTCGTACGCGAAGCGTGCACGTTCTTGGAGTGGTACCAAGGTCATGTTGAGAGAAGGTCCCGCAAGCGGTCTGTCTTGAAAGGACTGACAGAGAGACCTGGCAACCAAAGACCGAATTTTTTCTAAATGAAGTGCTGCTGCCGCGTGGGGTTTCCGTTGTACCGGCTGGTCAGCGTGCGCTTCTTCAATTCCGCCGCAGAGGCGTCGGGTTTGGTTGAGCCAGGCGTCGCGTTTCTTTACGACTTCACACGCCGCCGCTTTAATCTCATCCTTCGCGACGCCTCCTCTTGCCATGAACCGCCGCTGAATCACGCGCATCGTGAAGCGAGAAAATACGATCTCCCAACTTGTCCTTGCGCCGTCCCGCGAAGCCGACTCGCTCGTCATAATCCATTCCCCAACCCTTGAGGCGAGCTCGGAATTTCTCCGCCTTTCCTGGCTCACCGACAATCGCTGCTATTGTCCGAAACGACTGGAGAACAACGTTCTCTAACCCAAGCGTCTGGCTTTCGTTTTCTGGCTCCCGTGTCGGGTTAATGCAAAGGCGGAGGTGGTCCGCCGCCCTCAAGATGTGATTCAAGTCACAGACATGGCGCGGACATTCGTGTGACGCTAGACACGTCCCGTCTCCCCCTCGGGAAGAGAAGAGCGGTTCCCCCCAGCGATGCAGGACCCCATGAGGCGAATGGCCCGAATCCGGCGAGGTGTGTTGTGAGCTTGAGACCTCGGATCTGCTACCTACTGGCTGTTATGAGAATCCACAATCCAGACTGTGGACATTGTAGTGCTCGCGGAACGTGCGGGAATGAGATGCTAAAGCGCCTGGAAGACTTGAACTCGCGGACGCAGCCGTCTTCGCTCAAGAATGGGGCCCATGGAGAGGAGGTTGTGGAGGACGGCGATTCTAAGCTGCCGAAGTTGTAGCAAGTTCGCCCGACGGAGAGAGGCTTGGCTCCAAATTGTAAGTGATAGAATAATTCATGCCCAAAACACTGACGCAGTCTGTGGTGAGCCTACTCCAGAAGGAACGCAGGCGACTTGAGGATGAACTGCACCGCGTAACCGCCGCCCTGACCGCCTTCGGGAAGGTCTACATGCATGGGAGCAAACCGAAAGCAGCTGCGACTCGCAAAAAAGGAACGATTTCGGCTGCAGGACGCAAGCGAATAGCGGCGGCACAAAAGGCACGATGGGCAAAGGTTAGGGCAGGCAAGAAATCAGTAGGCTGAGCCTCCGTCTACGATCAAGACTCTGCGCAACCAGCTGTTCCCCTATTTCCTAGAGTGGACTCGACTTGGGCGACGCTTTCGTAATCGGAATCATTCTCAGTAACGAATTCCAGGCCATACGTGTAGCCTTGACGGTTCCGAACAAAGCACCGGACTGTGACCGGTTGTCCAGAGCATGGCGGTGTGAATTCCACAGCGACCTGCGCCCCAATCGCCAATTCAACCCTGCCAGACACCGCCATCCCTCCGCAGTTCAGTTCTGAACCGCGACCTTGGATGATGACGACATTCGCGGGCCCGTGCGTGACAACTTGAACGGGCACATCGATCTTATGGCGTGGCCAGCGTCTTTCCATTGCGTGCCCTGATTCGGGCAGAACTACTTGAATCGCCATCGGATGAACTTCCACGGATAGTGTCATTCAACTGCAGAGACTTCCGGAAGGTCACAAAAGTAGTAGAAGACTTCGGTCCGAAATCCCGATCCTCGACCTCTAATCTCCAAAAAAGAGACTTCGCCATGGCGCTCTTCCACGAGTGCATGCTGTAGTGTGGCCGAAAAGTGCTTGACACCGCCGACATGGTTAGAGAGGCGATGTTACAGCAGCAATGCCGATTCTGTGCCCAGTGCTCCCTTCTACGAGTGGCAATTCAGGTGATGAAAATCACAGACAGGGAGGCAGGAAGGTTCTCTAATGCGTCGTAGGAGGCACTAAAACTGAATACCCCAAACTGCGCCCGACTCCCGCAACGGGCGAGGGCATCTCGCCCAGCCGCCACTTCGACGGCGGGGAGTCGGGCGAGTTCTAATCCGACGTGCAGTATTAGTGCGTCTCGAAATACGAGGCCTATACTGAATAGTGAGGCGACAGTCATGAAACCACTTGGAGTCATTAGTACCGCTGGTCTGTTGTTTGTGCTCCTCGGAGCCGCTGCTTTTGGCTACCCGCAGCACGAACAGCAAGGCGAAAAGCAGGCCAAACACGAAGAGCAAGCTAAGCCTGAAAAGCAACACGCCCAGCAACAACGGCAGGACCAGAACAAGCAGCAACACGCCCAGCAACAACGCCAGGACCAGAACAAGCAGCAACACGCCCAGCAACAGCGCCAGGACCAGAACAGGCAGCAACACGCCCAGCAACAGCACCAGGACCAGAACAGGCAGCAACACGTCCAGCAACAGCGCCAGGACCAGAACAGGCAGCAACACGCCCAGCAACAGCGCCAGGACCAGAACAGGCAGCAACACGCCCAGCAGCAACGGCCGGAGCGCTCGCAACATGCACAGCTACAGCGCAACCAGCAACAGCGGCGTGCACAGCAACACGAGCAGCGAGGAGCCTGGCAGCAGCGTCGCGCCCACAGCTGGGAGTCGGAGCACCGCACCTGGCAGCAACGCGGCGGCTACACCGGCTACCGGATTCCTGACAACCATTTCCGCCGCTACTATGGTCGGGGTCACTGGTTCCGCATCTACAGCCTCCCCTTCATGATGGAAGGCGGATACCCACGCTTCCAGTACGGTGGCTATTGGTTCAATTTCGTTGACCCGTATCCAGAATATTGGGGAAACAGCTGGTACCAAACCGACGATGTTTACGTCGACTACTCCGGTGACGGGTATTACCTGTACAACCGCAGGTATCCAGGCCGCCCCGGAATTGCAGTTAGCGTCTCGTTTTAGGGGTCGACAAGCCCAGAGGGTAGTGTCCTAAAGGAGCGCCCGATTCGACGGAACCGTGAAGAGTTTAGCGGAGCCGGGCGCGCCCTTTTCACTGCTGTCGCCACGAGGCTGTAATGAAATTGCCTCCTCTCTCTCTTGCAGGTCCGCTGATCTCTATGCGGACTGGCGAACTCTGTCGAGGGTCTCCCTCGGATAGTTGACGCAAACAGGCCTCTCTGCCATTGGGAATTCGTTGAGAGTGAATACGTCACGTCCTATCCCACGCTCCACCCGCCCTCACCCGCCCCGCGCCCAGGCCCCCAGGCGGGGGTGTAGCGTTTTGCCCTCGTGGCGTATATACCCGTCAACGACACATCCCAGTGGTATGGTAGGAACCGTAGCAGCAGTCCGCTCCGTACCCGGCGGATAGAGTATGGCGTTCCGGTTCACGCCAAGAGGAGCGTTACTCATGGTTCGGCGTTCGTCCCTGGTTGTAATCGGCCTTCTTATTAGTTCTCTCGCTGGCCTCGCAGCAGCATCTCCATCGGAACTCGACGGCTCTCCCCAGGTATTGCTGCGGGAGAATTGGTTCATCCAGCCTTCGGCCGATGTACACGCGGACGGGGTCGCTATCTCGACCGTAGGTTTTCCGACGCACGACTGGTATCCCGCCACGCTTCCTTCCACGGTTCTAAGCGCCCTAGTTGAGGACAAGGTGTACCCCGATCCCTATACCGGCATGAACCTGCGCGGCGTCCCCGGCACGACGTACCCGATATTCGAGGACTTCTCGAATATTCCGATGCCGCCGGCCAGCCCCTTCCGGCAGTCCTGGTGGTATCGCACCGAGTTCAAGCTCCCGCCGGAATTCAACGGGAAAACAGTATGGCTTGGTTTCGACGGCATCAACTACCGGGCCAACGTGTGGATGAACGGCGTGCAGATCGCGTCCGCGGAGAAGCTGGCCGGCACCTGGCGGCTGTTCCAGTTCGATGTGACGGCTGCCGCGAAGCCGGGCCAAACCAATTCGCTCGCCGTCGAGATATTTCCTCCTCAGCCGCATGACTTGGCCATCACGCTGGTCGACTGGGCCCCGATGCCGGCAGATAAAGAGATGGGTATCTGGCGGGACGTGCACATTTCCGCCACCGGTCCCATCGCTCTGCGCTATCCGGCGGTGCTCACCAAGCTCAATCTGCCATCCGCCGATCGAGCCATGTTGACGATACGAGCGGAGTTGATCAATGCCGCCGACCATCCGGTCGAGGGTGTAGTGAAGGGACGCATCGAAAACCTCGCCTTCGAGCAGGCAGTACGCCTCGGCCCCAAAGAGACCCAGGTGGTCCACTTCACGCCAGAAAAGTTCTCGCAGCTCAATATTGCCAGTCCCCGCCTGTGGTGGCCGGTCCAAGTTGGTAAGCAGGAACTCTATCCGCTGGATCTATCGGTCGAGGTGAAGGGTCAGGTCTCCGATTCAGCCCAGATTCGCTTCGGAGTCCGCCAAGTCACTTCGAACATTGACGAGAAAGGTCACCGCATTTTTCAAATCAATGGCAAGAACATTCTGATCCGCGGTGCTGGTTACAGCTTCGACCTGCTGCTGCGATCCTCTCCGGAGAGGCAGCAGGCCGAACTCAACTATGTGCGCGACCTCAACCTCAACACGGTGCGCCTGGAAGGCAAATTGGAGAACGAGCACTTTTTCGACCTCGCCGATCAGATGGGCATTCTCGTGATGCCGGGCTGGTGCTGTTGTGATCAGTGGGAGAACTGGCCTGCCTGGGACAAGGAGAACGAAACCATTGCCGGGGCCTCGCTGCGCGACCAGATCCGACGGCTGGAGCGCCATCCCTCTGTGATCAGCTGGATGTATGGCAGCGACTTCGCGCCTCCGGTCCGGATCGAGAAAATGTACTTGGAAATCCTGCAGGAATTGGATTGGCCGAATCCGTCGATCTCATCCGCGGCAGGCAGGACTACGACGGTCGGACCCAGTGGCGTGAAGATGACCGGACCTTATGAGTATGTCGCACCGTCATTCTGGTATCTCGACACGCGCCACGGCGGGGCCTTCGGTTTCAACACCGAGACCAGTCCGGGCCCGGCGATCCCGCCCGTCGCGAGCCTGCGCCGGATGCTGCCGCCGGACCACCTCTGGCCCATTGATTCCATGTGGGAATACCACGCCGGTGGCATGTCTCATACCCTGAACGTGTTCACCGAGGCCCTCAACGAACGCTATGGGCCGGCGAAGTCCGTGGAGGAGTACTCGCTCAAAGCCCAACTCCAGGCCTATGAAGCGCACCGCGCCATGATGGAAGCGTATGGCCGGAACAAGTACACCTCGACCGGAATCATTCAGTGGATGCTGAACAACGCCTGGCCGAGCATGATCTGGCACATGTATGACTGGTATCTTCGCCCCGCCGGATCCTATTTCGGCGTGAAGAAAGCGTGTGAGCCGCTGCACGTGCAGTACTCCTACGACGACCGCTCGATCGTAGTAGTGAACTCGTATTACCAGCCATTCGCCAACCTCAAAGTCACAGCCAAGGTGTACAACCTCGACATGACCGAGAAATTCTCAAAAGAGGCCGAGGTCAGCGTTGGTCCGGACAGCAGCACGCGTGTGTTCACCTTGCCTGCAATCGAAGGGCTCAGCACGACCTATTTCGTCAGCCTCAAGCTTGAAACGGGCGGCCAAATCAAGAGCAGGAATTTTTATTGGCTTTCCACCCGTGAGGAAACCATCGACTGGAGCAAGCAGGAAGAAGATCCCACGGGCGAATATGACATCTCGACCTGGTCGCCCACTAAGACTTTCGCCGATTACACCGCGTTGAACACGCTGCCGCGCGTCAACCTGGACGTCAGTGCCAAATATAAGAAAGATGGCCAGGAGAGTTCGACCACCGTTACCGTCCACAATCCGACATCGACTCTGGCTCTGGCTGTGCACCTGACGGTCAACAAATCATCGAGCGGCCGCGTCAGCCGTGAAGGCGAGGCGGACAATGAAATCTTGCCCGTGCTCTGGCAGGATAACTACTTCGCTTTGCTGCCCGGGGAAACGCGCGAGGTGACCGCCACCTATCGCGTCGGCGAGAAGAGCAAGACAATTCCGAGCGTCGAGATTGACGGATGGAACGTCAATCGCAAGACGGCTGACGTTCAGCAATGAAAGCTTGAGAAAACAAAACCTAACCAGGGGAAACGGGCCAATTCTATGATCTCTCGACCGCCTTTTGAAGCGCACCGCCAGGACTTGGACAAGGTCGTTCGCATCCTGCAGGACACGCCCGCCATTGACCGCGAGTATATGGCGCCACTTGAGGAATTCCAGGCACGCGTTCGCCGTACCAACCAGGCATTGCAGCATCATGGCCACACGGTTGGCCTGGTTTTTTCTGACGAGCACTATGCGGGCGATGTTCCATACCTCGGTGGAAATACAAATATTTCCATCGAGCAAGTTGCGGGCATTATCGGGCCGAACGGTTTTCACGTCGTGGCGGGCCTGGAGGGCGGGTACGTCGCCGAGCAACTCGCAGACCGTGCCGGCGCGACGGTACACAAGGTCGAACTGCTGCAATTGGCCGACGAGAAATATCCCATCCGCGCCGAGCGCCTCGAGGACGTGATCAAAGCCGCCGCCGGCAAGGACGTCGACCATATCGCGCTGCTGACTCCACGCCAGGTGATCCCCGCAGGCCTGGTTGAATACCTGGAAAACATCTATGGAAAGGAAGGCGTGGTCGATGCCCAGGAACTGTACTACCGCGTGAAGTACGAGAAGAGCGAGATCGAGATGCGGCTCATTGCGGATGCATGCATCATCGCGGATGCAATGTTGCGCGCCATGCTGGCGGTTCTCCGGCCCGGCCGTCTCGAAACCGAAGTTGCGGCGTGGGGCGCCTGGGTGGGCCGCATGCTGGGCTCCGAGCGCGACGGCTTTCAAATCATGGTGGGAGCCAACACCGCCAACCGTACGCTGATTGGTCCCGCACTGAACCGGCAGATTCGCGAGGGGGATTGGGTTCATCTCGGCGTCGCGCCGAAACGGGATGGGCTGACCGCATGCATTCGCCGTTCCGTGATCGCCGTCGACTCGCCCGCGAAAGTTACGCCGGAGCAGAAGTACTGGTTCGATCTGGTCGAGGAAGGATACAACGTCGGCGAGCGCTGGTATCGCGAAGTCGCCGGCAAACAATTACCCGCTCGAATGCAGGAGCAATCCCTCGTGGACTTCTTTGCGGGGCATTCGCAAGAGATCTCTCGCCGCATTGGGCGGGAAATCAATCTCGCGCAGCAGAAGCCCTACACCGGCACGCACAACTCCGGCTATACGGAATGCCAGGAATTCTTCGGCGCCATCACGCTGGACAGCCAGGAACCCTTAGGCAATCAGATTGTCACCATGCTCGACGTGGCGTTGCGCGGAATCGGAGACCGCTGGAACGACGTCGTGATCCCTGGGTTCGATTTCTGCGTGGTGGAGAACACTCTGGGCAAGTACGGTGCGCGAGTCGAGAATCTGACCAAGGTGCCGATCCACGTCCAGGAATTGGTGGCTTCCTAGTGCGGCTGCGGGGAAAACTCGCATTCCGCGCTGCAGCGCCTGAAGAGGCTGCGGAAAAACGCAATCTCCCGAAGAAGCAACGACCACAGGGGCTGAAGCCCGCACTGATTTCACGTGCTTACGCGGCCCTGAAGGGCCGCTCTTCCACGGTAATGCGCGCATTTGTGAGTCTTTCCGCAGCCTCTGAAGGCGTGGTTGATTAGAGCAGTTCTCGCGATGGTGTAGAGTGTGCACCCTCAGCGGCTAAAGCCGAAACCCGTTGCAGCTCCTGGCGGCACGGCTGAAGCCGTGCCC
>JADGNP010000205.1 GCA_017883425.1 Candidatus Sulfotelmatobacter sp.
GGAAGCTGAGATGAGCCAGATCGGCCGCTGGATCGCCGAAGTGCTTCTCCACCGCACGGATGCGGCGGTGCTCAGCAAAGTTCGCAAGCAGGTGCTCGATCTGTGCGAGGAGTTTCCGTTATATGCGGAGCGCAGGGCAAAGGCGCAGGCTGAGGTGCGGGCCTAGCCTTGGTGCGTTGTAATGGATTCCATTACACTGTAATATGAGCGGTATGGCCACCACGCGCACCTCCCGCGTTTACACCATCAGTCTCCCGGCTGAACTCGCGCTGAAGGCTGAAGCCCTTGCCAAGCGCGACAGCCGGACCATGAGCGAACTCTTCCGCGAAGCTTTCCGCAGCTATTATGCGCAGCAGGCGCGCCGCACGCTGGAGGAGATCGGCGAGTATGGCGCCAGCCGGAATCCAGGCTATACCGAAGCCGACGTGCCTCGCCTCATCAAAGAGGTCCGCGGCGATAAGCCCGCTCGTCGGCTGGCCCGGCCCCGCCGGTGATTGTCGTTCTGGATACGAACGTCTGGATTTCCGCACTCCAGTTTGCGAAGCGCCGCGGGACACCGACACGGGCGCTTGAGAAGGCCATGAGCGAAGACCTGATCGCCAGTTGCACGGAGATAGAAGCGGAGATATTGCGCGTCCTGACTCAAAAGTTCTTGTGGGAGCCGAATCGGGTTCATGCCGCGCTGGAAGCCGTATTGGCGCGTGCGATCCGTGTGCAACTTCGCGGGACTGTGAAGCAATGCCGCGACCCTAAAGACGACATGTTCCTTGAGTGCGCCGCACGCGCGAACGCCGATCTGCTGATTGCAGGAGACAAAGATCTTCTGGTTCTCGGCTCTTACCAAGGGACGCGCATTCTTACTCCTGCTGAATACGTCAGCAGCGCCCGCTAGGCCACGAGTCGCTCCCGTGCGATCTCTCTCCAGCACCGGCTTGACCTGTCCGGAGGCGTTCCCGCGCGGACCTCGAGATGGATTTGATGAGGGAACTAGTTCCCCCGTCTTTCGGGTATTTTGGGTAGTAGTCGAAACATTGCCAACACACCAGTAGTGGGCTCCGCGGACATTTATGAAACGCGTTCTAGCCGAAGGGCGTCCTCTGTGGTTAAATGCCAGCGGTGAAGATCGCCATCGACATTCGGCGGATGACCGAGTTTGGCGTGGGCACCTATATCCGCAATGTGGTCCGCACGCTGGGCCGGCTCGACCACGAGAACCAGTTTCTTCTGATCGGCTCTCCGGCCAAGGTCGAGGAAATCGGGTCCCTCCCGCCCAACTTTCACACCGTCGCGCTCCTCGCGCCCGACCGTTCGGTTCAGGGATACCGCGAGTTCCGCACCGCCCTGAAGCGGTTGGATTGCGACCTGGTACATATTCCGAATCTCTTTTCCGTGCCGCGTTTGCTTCCTTGTCCCTACGTCATGACGGTGCATGACGTGCTGCAGCACATGTCGCGAGCCCGCGAGCAAACCGGATTCTGGCGGTCTCTTCACTTTCAGATGACGAAGCGGGTATTGGGCGGAGCAGCGCGCATTTTCGCCGTGTCGAATTTCACGCGGAACGAAATCGAGAAGCTGTTTGAAATTCCGCCCGACCGGGTCGAGGTGGTCTACAACGCCATTGATGAACGCTTCCTGCACGGCCACGCCAGCGCCGCCGACCGCGACCTGATCGCGCGCCGCTACCAGGTGACGTATCCCTTTCTGCTGTACGCTGGGCGAGTCAGTCCGCACAAGAATGTCGTGCGCACGATCGAGGCTTTTTCCGCGCTGAAAACGGAACTGGAACGAGATCAGGCCTATCCCGATCTCAAACTCATCATCATCGGAGACGATCTTTCCGGCAATCCCGATCTGCGGCGAACGGTGGTGCGCAGCGGGGTGCAGAACGACGTGCGCTTCCTGGGATTCGTCCCCATCGAGGTACTGCGGATTTTCTATGACGAGGCGAAGATCTTCGTCTTCCCGTCGTTGTACGAGGGCTTTGGCCTGCCTCCGCTGGAAGCCATGGCGCACGGGACGCCGGTGGTGACTTCCAACGTGTCGTCTCTGCCCGAGGTGGTGGGGAACGCGGCGGTTCTGGTCAATCCCGAAAACGTGTTTGAGATCATGCGCGCCCTGCACCGCGTGCTCATGGACCAGCCGCTGCGCGACCGCATGAAGGAACGCGGCTACCAGCAGGCTGCGAGGTTCTCCTGGGAAACGTCGGTGCGACGGATTCTGGAGGCCTACGGCCAGATCGCACAAGGCGGCCAGCCGCACGCCGGTCAACAGCCTGCTGCGGACTGAACAGTTTGCTGAAAAACCCGGTGTAGGTACCCAGGGACTAAAGCCCTCACAGAAAAGAAGGGCTTTATCGCAGCGCTGAAAGCGCTGCGCCACCCAAAAGCGAGTTCAGCAAACTGTGAAGGCACGATCGCGCCTTACTTCACTAGCGGCTGGCCGGGCGACAGGATGGCGAGTTTGTGCAGCTTGGCAGTGACGCGAGTGCGGTCGGCATCGGTTTTGGCGGCGGCCAGGCGCTTGCGCAACTGGACAATCTTCTCTTTACGGGTACGGCGCCGGCGAATCTCCGGCCGGCGGCTGGGTGCAGACATTGGGCGCTCCTGAAAATGAATTTTAGAAAGTTTGTTGGCAGCCGGACCTGTAAGCCGAATTCTGTCCGCAGGATTGCTCCTGCGGGACGGCCATTCCTCTGGGCCGCGCATCGCTGCGCGGCTCTAGCGACCTACCCGAAGGTTTGACGCACCGAGCCGGCACGTGTCCGAAACCGAAGTCCCGAACTTCCTCCCTATTTGGTCTTGCTCCGTGTGGGGTTTGCCCTGCCCGCGGCATTACTGTCGCGGCGGTGCGCTCTTACCGCACCTTTTCACCCTTACCCCGGCCCGTGAAGGCTGAGGCGGTATGTTTTCTGTGGCACTTTCCGTCAACCGGGCTTGAACCCGGCCTCCCGGACGTTATCCGGCACACTGCTCTGCGGAGTTCGGACTTTCCTCTCCCCGCGCCCGAAGACGCAGAAAGCGACCGTCCGGTCCGGCTGCCTACGGAATCATTATATGCGAAGGGCGTTAGGTCGTAGGTGTTGGGTCTCAGGCTCCTGCTGCGACCGCAATTTCGCAGAGTCCGAGTCGAGTTTTTTGGCGTTTCACCGGAACCTCGCCTGTTAGACTTATCTTGGGCCGAAACGAAGCAGTCTCTAACACCAGGTCACCACGCCCAAGACCCAGGACCTGACACCCAAGACCTGATCCATGAACATCGCCGAAGCCATTCGCGTGGCATTGCAGTCCCTCTGGGCGAATAAGCTGCGCTCGGTGCTGACTCTGCTGGGGGTGGTCATCGGCGTCGGAGCGGTGATTGCGGTGCTCACCTTCGTCAGCGGCATCAACCGCTATATCGCTGAGAAGGTGTTCAACCTCGGGGCGGATGTTTTCATCATCAACAAACACTCCTCGGTCATCACCAATATTGATCAACTGCTGGAAGCCGAAAAGCGCAAAGACATCACGCTGGAGGACTATTACGCCGTCGCCGAAGGTTGCGGCCGATGCGCTGACTTGGGGGCGCTGGTCGCGAACCTTGCCGGGAAGGTGAAATACGGCCAGCAATCCATCACCAATACCTTCATACGGGGACTTACGCCCTCGATGCCGGCCATCTTGAATATTGATCTGAGTGCCGGGCGTTCGATCAACGAAATTGACGTCAGCAATCACAGCATGGTGACGGTGATAGGTACTGATCTTGTGGACAACCTTTTCCCGGGAGAAGACCCGTTAAACAAGGAAATCCATGTCGGCGGCCAGTCTTATCGGGTGATTGGCATCGGAAAAAAGCAGGGCACGACACTGGGACAGAGCCGTGACAACTATGTGATGGTCCCCATCACCGCTTATCTCAAGCAATACGGCAGCCACAACAGTATCATCATTTGCGGCAAGGCCGCCGGGGTTGGCAGCCAATTGGATGCGGCGATGGACGAGGCCCGGGTTATACTGCGCGCCCGCCGCCACGATGCCCCGGGCGCATCCGACAGTTTTGCCATCGAGACCAACGAGAACTTTCTTTCCCTCTGGGCAAGCCTGACCCAGACGTTCTTCCTCGCCATGATCGCCATCGCGGCCACCGCTTTAGTGGTTGGGGGCATCGTCATCATGAACATTATGCTGGTGGCCGTGACTGAGCGAACGCGCGAAATCGGTATCCGCAAGGCGATGGGCGCGCGCCGTCGGGATGTCCTGCTCCAGTTCCTGATTGAATCAAGCACAGTGGCGCTGGTCGGGGGCTTTCTGGGTGTGGTCGGCGGAATTGTCTTGGCCAAGAGCGTCACCCTGCTTATCGGGATGCCCTCATCGGTCCCGCTGTGGGCGGTTATGGCGGCGCTGTTCGTATCGAGCAGCGTGGGTCTGTTTTTCGGGGTGTATCCGGCAAAAAGAGCGGCTCGTCTTGATCCGATTGTGGCCCTCAGGTTCGAACTGTAAAAATGGCAGCTGAACGAAGACCTATATGCAACGGCATGACTACGGCGAAATATTGGGCATGGCGATCGCCACGTTGCGAGCCAACAAGCTGCGGTCCGCGCTTACGGTTTTAGGCATCGTCATTGGCGTTGTCGTCGTCATCGGGATTTCCTCGTTCGTCAGCGGCCTGAACACCAGTGTGATGGAGTCCATTGGAAGTATGGGTTCAGACCTGATCTTCGTGTTTCACATTCAGCCCTTCAGTTTCAGCCGCCCGACGGAGGAAATGCGTACTCGCAAGGTGCTGACCTTCGACGATTACCAGGCCATCAGCCAACTGCCCCATGTGAAGGCCGCGACCTGTGGGTTGCGTTATCAGCGGCCGGAATTCGGCACGGGAACCTACACGGTGAAATACGAGGGCCGCAAGACCAAGAACACAATCTTAGAAGGCGACGTTTATACCTGGAAAGACGTTTTTGACTTGCAGCCCACCCAAGGGCGATGGTTCACCCAGATTGACGAAGAACATCGCGCCGCGGTGATTGTTTTGGGGTCCGATGTGGCCGAAGAACTATTTCCCAACGGGAACGGACTGGGCAAGGAAATCAACATTGATGGGCAGTTGTTTACGGTCGTGGGTATTGCCGAAAAGCGCAAGAGTGCGTTTGGCGGGGGGAAAAATCCAGAAGACAACCTGGTCTTTTTCCCCTTAAGCACTTTCATCAAGCTGCACCCGGAAGTCGAGCGGACCGGTTATTGGATCAGCCTTAAGGCAACATCCCACCCAGACATGGCCAAGGCGGAGGATGAAATCCGCGAGGTCATGCGCCGCCGGCGCAAGGTACCCCCACAGGACGCCGACAATTTCGCCATCTTCACCCAGGACGCGATGTCGGATCTTTGGAACCAGCTGACCGGCATGCTTTTTGTTTTCATGTTTGCCGTCTCGAGCGTGGCGTTGATGGTGGGTGGTGTGGGCGTGATGAACATCATGCTCGTTTCGGTGACCGAGCGGACGCGGGAGATTGGAGTGCGCAAAGCGATTGGCGCCCGCAAAGCCGATGTCCTTCTCCAGTTTACGATCGAGGCGGTTATCCTGACTGCCATCGGCGGCATCATCGGCGTGCTACTGGGCACCTTCATTGTCTGGCTCCTGCCGATGATATGGTCTTCCTTGCCGGCGCGCCTGTCGGCCTTTTGGATCGTCATGGCTTTCGGCGCCGCTACTGGTGTCGGGCTCGTATTCGGGATCTATCCCGCGTGGAAGGCGGCGAACTTGGACCCGATTGAGTCGTTGCGGTACGAATGAACTGGCCTGCCTCCGCGCATAATTCACTTCACCAGCTGGATTTCCTGGGTCGTAGCTATTCTCGGCTGCCTCTCCAGTTCCATCGACTACTTATCTGCTTGTGGGGCGCGGCTGGCTTTCAGCGTGAACGGCAGGCTGCTGCCGCTTTTGCAGCCTATCCCATGGGTTGGGCTGGTAGACTTGACTCTGATCGTGGCACTGCGCTTCTGCGGAAGCCGACTCCATGAATATCGCCGAAGCCATCCGAATCGCACTGCGGTCGCTGTGGGCCAACAAGCTGCGCTCCGTGTTGTCGGTGCTGGCGATCGTGATCGGGGTAGGTGCCGTGATTTCCGTTGTGGACTTCATGGCCGGCATTAACGATTACGTAGCCAAGAAGATATTTAACCTCGGCGCCGATGTGTTCATCGTGTCCAAGATGTCGGCGATCGAGACCAACGTCGATCATTTCTTGGTGGCTGAGAAGCGCAAGAACCTGGTGCTGGAGGATTACCAGGCTGTACTCGAAGCTTGCCGCCACTGTGGCTATGTGGGTGCATTGATGAGCGGCAGCGGTCGCGTGAAACATGACGAGCAGTCGATCAATGACACTAGCATCCAGGGCATCACGCCGTCCGTTGCGACCATCCTCGACACCGATCTGACCTACGGTCGCATGTTGAACGATACCGATCTGAATAACCACTTGCAGGTCGCGGTCGTGGGTACCGACATCGTCGAGCACCTGCTCGGCGGCGCCGACCCGCTGGGCCAGGAAATTCGCGCGGATGGCTGGACCTACCAGGTGATCGGCGTCGGAAAGAAAAAGGGCAAGACCCTGGGGCAGAGTGCGGACAACTATGTGCTCATCCCCGTCACCGTCTACCTGAAGCAGTACGGATCGCACAACAGCAGCATCGGGATTTGGGGCAAGGCGACGGCGACGGGGGCTCCGCTCAACCAGGCGATCGACGAGGCGCGGGTGGCGCTACGGGCCCGCCGTCACGACCGTGTCGGGGAGGAAGACAGTTTTGAAATCGATACCAACGCCAGCCTGCTTGGAATCTGGTCAGGGCTGAGCAACACATTTTTCATGTCGACGATCGGCCTTGCGGCTGTCTCTCTGGTTGTGGGCGGCATTGTAATTATGAACATTATGTTGGTGGCCGTTACCGAACGTACCCGCGAAATCGGCATTCGCAAGGCGCTTGGGGCGCGCCGCGACGACGTGCTCACGCAGTTCCTGGTCGAGTCGGCGATCCTGGCGCTGGTTGGCGGTGTTTTGGGTGTGGTGTTCGGGGTTGCGTTTGCCAGCGTGGTAACCCTGCTCATTGGCATGCCCTCGGCGACGCCAGCGTGGGCTATTGCTGCGGGGCTCATTGTGGCGACCAGCGTAGGAGTGTTTTTCGGAGTCTATCCCGCGCGCAAGGCGGCACGACTGGACCCGATTGTGGCGCTGCGTTTTGAGATGTAAAGGTTAGGTTCTGAACTGTCATCCCGAGCGATCGCGAGGGACCTGGGTTCTTGCCTGCGCGGGCACAAACCCCAGATTCCTCCCTGTGCTCGGAATGACAAAAGAAGAGTTCTTGTGAATTCATGATAGGCAAAAGCGAATTCAGCGAGATCGTGCGCATGGCGACGAACACGATCCGCAGCAACAAACTGCGTTCGTCGCTTACCGTGCTGGGGATTGTGATTGGCGTCGCGGTTGTGATTGGCGTCTCTTCCATTGGCCGCGGGCTCGACGACAATGTCCGCGACCTGGTCGCCAGCATCGGGTCAAACATTGTCTTTGTGTTTCACCTGGAGCCGTTTACCTTCGGGCGGATGTCGGAAGAGATGCGGACCCGCAAAGAACTGACATTCGAGGATGAGGAGGCGATTAAAGAACTGCCACATGTCAAGGCGGTCTCGGCGGGGATTCGCTTATTTCGGCCCGAACTGGGGGTTGGCAGTTACGCGGTCAAGTATCAGGACCGCAAGGTCAAGAACACCATCCTTGAAGGAGACACGGCTTCGGTGAAGGATGTGTTTGATCTGCCGATGGCCAGCGGGAGATGGTTCACTGAAGTGGATAACCAACATCGCTCCTCCGTCGTCCTCCTCGGGTACGAAACCGCGCAGGAATTGTTCGGGAACCAGGACCCGCTGGGTCGCGAGGTCAATATCGAAGGGCGACTATTCGAGGTCATAGGCACGTTGCAGAAGATCAAGTCAGTGTTTGGCGGCGGTAAGGACCCGAACGACAATCGGGTCTTTTTTCCGCTCACGACGTTCAGGACGCTTCATCCAGAACTGAAGCAGCACTGGATCAGTGTCAAGGCCACGTCGCACGACGACGTGCCGAAAGCCATCGACGAAATCCGCGAATTGTTGCGGCGCCGCCGAAAGGTGCCCTTCGACAAGCCCGATAATTTCGCGGTCTTCACTTCCGACTCCATCTCGGATGTGTGGAACCAACTCACTGGTGCGCTGTTTGTAGGCATGTTCGCGATTTCCAGTGTCGCCCTGATCGTGGGCGGCGTGGGCGTGATGAATATCATGCTGGTGAGCGTAACCGAGCGCACGCGCGAGATCGGCGTGCGCAAGGCGGTCGGCGCGCGCAAACGGGATATCCTGCTGCAATTCACGCTCGAGGCGATTATGTTGACGGCCGTCGGCGGAGTGATTGGTATTCTGGCGGGCGCGATTGTCGTCTGGGTGATTCCCGCGGTGTGGCCGTCGTTGCCGGCGCGCATGTCCATGTTCTGGGTCTGTTTCGGGTTTGGTTCCGCCGCTGGCGTCGGCCTGGTATTCGGGATCTATCCCGCGTGGAAAGCGGCGAACCTGGACCCGATCGAGTCGTTGCGGTACGAATAGACTGGCCTGCCTCCGCGCATGATTTACTACACCGTCAGGATTTTCCAGTTCGTCGCGATCTTCGGGTGCCTCTCCAGTTCCGTCTACTACATTCTCTGTTTGTGGAGCGTGCGTGCGTTTCTCC
>JADGNP010000692.1 GCA_017883425.1 Candidatus Sulfotelmatobacter sp.
AAAATGTGCCGATCCAACCAAGGCTCGCTCGCAATCAGTTTCAAGTCAGGAACTCAGTCCGACCCATGCATCTCTTCGGTCACAACGTCGATCATGATTATTACTTCGAACTCCCCGTGAAGGGGAGCGGGATGCCCAATCAATTACTCGGTATTCAACTGCACACCTTGGTGATTTCCGGGCCGTCCCGCGTGTCAATTAGGGCCTGCTGGCCCGCGAAATTTCATGAAAATAACTCAGAATCGAAGGCAGAATGGGAGAGGCTTCGGAGCGGCGAGATTGATTTCGCAGTGGAGAAGTTGAGACTGTCCGCGTGTCTGATCCGGAGCGTGCGTGGTTGAGCGAATAATTGGGCGTCGTCTCTCCCCTCCTGTGGGAGCGGCGATAGCCTGTGACCCTGCTTAAGGAACTCGCAGCACGTTCTCCGCTCCCGCCAGGAGGAAAGTTATGTCTTACAGGATAGCGGGAATCGACGTTCATAAAAAGATGCTGGCTGTGGTCGAAGCTGACGTGGAAGTCGAAGGCGAGTACCAGTTTGAACGGCGTCTGTTTGGTAGCAACCCCGACCATCTGCGATTACTGGCCAACTGGCTGATCGAGCAGCAAGTTGAGGAAGTGGTGATGGAATCGACCGCGCAATACTGGAAGCCGGTTTGGGGAGCACTGGAACAGTATTGGAAACCGACGAGCCAAAAACGAGAGGGTACCGACCCGATGTCAGGAACGCTCCATCTGGCGCAGGCACAATCGAATCGCGGTCCCCGTGGGCGCAAGAAGGATTTTCCTGATGCCGAACGCCTGGTGAAGCGGCTAGTGGCAAATGAGTTGACTCTAAGTTTTGTTCCCGATGCCGAACAGCGTCTCTGGCGCACAGTGATGCGCAGGAAGTACCAATTGACGCGCAACCGGGTACAGCTACAGAACCGCTTGGAGGCTCTGCTGGAAGAAGCCCACATTAAATTGTCCAGCCTGGTCTCGGATCTGCTGGGGGCGAGTGCAAGGCGGATGCTGAAGGCGCTTGCCGACGGAGAAACCGATCCGGCGGCTCTGGCTTCTTTGGCAGATAAGAATTTGCGCGCCACACCGGCGCAGTTGTGCGATGCACTCGGCGCCTGCACCGAGCTCAACCCAGTCTACCGTCGACTGCTCAAGATGTTCCTGGAGGAGTTGCAACTGATCGACCAGCAGACTGGGCAACTGGACAAAGAGATGGCGACTCTGCTTGGCCAGGATCAGGCGGCGGTCGAGCGGCTGGCGGAAGTACCCGGCCTGGGTGTGGATTCAGCGCAGCAGATTATTGCCGAAGTGGGTGCCAAGGCCGCGACATTCGCTTCGGCCAAGCACCTCTCTTCCTGGGTAGGAGCGTGCCCAGGAGAGGACGAGAGCGCGGGAGTATCCAAGAGCCACCGCTCCCCGAAGGGCAACCGCCATATGCGGCGCATTCTCAATCAGTGTGCCAACGCCGCGGCCAAGTCGAAAGGAACCATTTTCCAGATCGTCTATGGCCGACTGGTGTCGCGTCTGGGACACAATCAAACCATCGGCGCCATTGCCCATCGGCTTTGTCGCCTGATTTGGATCATTCTGCACCAGGGTGTGCGTTACGAAGAACGAGGCCCCGCAGTGAACGCAAAGTCAAGACGCAGGCGCACTAATCGGATGATTCGGGAACTTCGCAGCCTCGGCTATCGGGTGGAAGCAGTGGGTTCTCCAGCATGAGAGCCGGGTTTTCGACCCTGCGAACCGAACTTCGTCAACTGCTCGTAATCCCATCTCTTGCGCCACATCCAGTGCATCCGAACGGCCAGGTACAGACCGATGATGTCCGCCGCTTTGGCTTCGAAATCCGGATCGTTGCTGGCCATATACCGTTCCAGCCGAGGCGGTTTCAGTCGAGCCTGAGCCAGAATCCGCTGTACGGTGGACTTGCTGAGCCCCAACTCGTGGGCCAGTTTCCGGCAGGACCAGTGGGTGCTGCCGTCCCCGGGCTTTTGCTGTACTCGCCGGATCACCCGGGCCTGCACCGTCGGTGTAGCCGCATTTGAGAAGCGGCGAGGCAGCCGATTCTCTTGTGGCGCCGCTCACTTTTTCAATACTCTCGAAACGTTTCGGCCCACTCAGTTCGGGCACGGGCGTATATGCCGAGGCGAAGCTGTTTTTCCGTTATTGCTGTCAAGAGGGAACTTCCGCTTTTCCGGAAACGTCGGCAGATGAAGTCAGGTATTTAATAAAGATTACCTCGTTCTGAGCCTCGTTGTAGATCAGCTCATCGGCTATCGCGCGGGTCATAGCAATGCCGAATCCTCCCGGACGAATACCGAGTTGATCGCGGACGGCGACATGTGCAATGGGTTCATCCGCAGCTTGACCAACAGCAGCGTGGGTCAAACCTTTGAAGCTGAAGCCAGGGCCGGGATCTGCAACGCGATACAGCAGCATGCGCGAGGAGCGCACGTGAGCAATTCGCACTTTGCGGTTCGGATCCAGCTTTCCTCCCCACTCCACTTCGCCTTCTCCGATCAAGGCGAGAGCGAGGTGCGCGAG
>JADGNP010000206.1 GCA_017883425.1 Candidatus Sulfotelmatobacter sp.
GTCCACCGCTTCTACCCCGATCTGCAAACCCCAGCTTCCACCCGAAATCGTGATGAACGCGGGCGCACTCCAGCCATCGGCCGTGCGGCAGGTGGCTACTCCTTTGCCTCCCTTAGCGCCGAAGATCAAGCCGCCTTTGACCATGTGCGGTATGACCGTCACGCACTTTGCGTGCTCCAACACTTCTTCCGGGATTCCCTTGTCAGGCATCCCCATAATCTGGTGTAACACTGTCGTGGCGTTGTCCAGCCGGTCGGTGGCATCTTCCCGCGCCGACCCTGCCCAGCACAGCGTACCGAGACCCAACATCGCAAGTACGAAAATTACTCTTTTCATGGACAGCCTCATTTCTGTTCGCAGTGCGCCAACCTCTGGCTTCGTGCTCTGTGTAGACTCGCACGCAAATCCGCATAGATATGCTGGGCGCACCAGGACAATTTCGACCTTAGCAAATCAGATTTCAGGAGGTCTGAGCAAAAATGCTCACACTGGCCACGGGAGAATTGGCGGCAGACTTGTCAGAAGAAATCTATCTTGTCGGTGTGAAACACGTGGGGGCTCACATTTCACAATTGCAACCCCTGCATGTAACCTCTGCCCATTTCGGAATGAGGCCGAGGCCCACTCCAGAGATGTTCAATTCTGCTCAGACCTCAGGCGGCCACGAGATTACAAAAGTGGCAGCCCTCAAAGAGACTCAGAAGAGCCGCAATCCACATTTTACGAGGGCGAAGGAGACATATGAAAACCAGCACGAAAGATAAGATCAAGGGCAGCTTCCACGAAGTGAAGGGAACAATCAAGGAGGAGATCGGAAAGGCTATGAGCGACCGCAATTTGAAAGCCGAAGGGAAAGCCGAAAAGAAGACGGGCAAAGTGCAACAGCGGATAGGCGATGCCAAAGAAGCCGTCGCAAACTTGAAAGGACAGCTGGCAGAGTTAAAGAAAACCGGGTGACGTTAAGTTGCGTGGTTCTCAACGTTATGGACAGAAAAAGTCACATTGTGCCTCCGAGAGGCACCATGACGTTCACACTCGAGATGTTGTCGCGCTTCGCCGTAAGCGCGGTGATCCTTCTTGGCGCGTCCAGTTCGATCGCAGCCGAACGCCCGGCTTCGTCAGTTCGGTCAGTCTCCGTAAACTTAACTGAGATGCCGAAGCCGGGCCGCCTGGCTGACTACGACTCCCTTTGACCGCCAGCTTGCTATCGTTTACCCAAACTATGAGCTTCAGCCGACTCTCGTTCCCTGGTGGGGTGCCACGGGGTTATCCGACAGTTATGATGGCAAGCTGGGCTTGAAATAAGTTGGAGACTCGCCCTGTTGGCTTTGCTCCTCCCCTGGAAAGAACTCAAACTATTGTGGCTGGTTGGCGTTCTCAGCCTGAAGTGTTTTCTCGCGGTGTCCCTGGCCGCTTTCAGGAGCGGCAGCTGTCTTGACTGTTTTCCGCAGTGTCTTGCCGGTTCGCCTCGAGCGTTCAGCCCACCTTATTCCTGCGGAAGGTTTACCTTGTGTTGTCTCGTAGCCAGTCTCCTCGCGAACCTCTGGTGTGACTCCGAGTTTACCGGCCGTCTGGTTATCAAGGTGACCTGTGACTGGTAGGTTCTCAGCCTTCTGATACGCGCGAACACTGGCTCGGGTTCGCAAACCGAACACGCCATCAACCTTCCCGCGGTAGTGTCCTTTGTCCTGCAGAGTTTGCTGCATCTTTATTACATCGTTTGGAGGCGCGACCGCTGGTACTTCTTCGCTAAGGTTGGGTCCCGAGACGAGCGTGGTCCGGCGTGGTCCGGAGATTCCTGTCGTCAGCAATATGAAGACGATCCCAGCCCATGCGCCTTTGCTGGCTAAGAACATTCCTTCTCCTCGATTTGTACACCCGGAATAGATTCGCTCACTTGCTCTAGCAATACTGTGCAGAACGGCTCATGTCGTGAGCTTTCAGACACAATCGCTCCCATCCGGGTTTTCCTTGATTTGGAACCATCCCGTGCATGGCGGGCTGGGACTGGTCTCATAAATGGGCTTGGGAAGGGCACGGCTTCAAGCCGTGCCGTCAGAGCCGAGAACAAATCAGGGCTTTAGCCCCTGATGCCCGCAGTTTGGTAGTGGGCTGTTTTGCTTAACAAATGCATTCTCCAAGAAGTTCGAGAATCATTGCCACATGGTCGCGATCTACCATGCCTATTACAACTTTTGTCGTGTGCATCAGACTTTGCGCGTTACGCCCGCGATGGAAGCGGGTCTCAGTAACCACGTTTGGGGGTAGGAGGAATTGGTTCTCCGTGCGGCTCTTTCTTTCATACTTTCCCGAATTGGAATCACTTGGGACGTTTAATTTTCTGTCGTATCTTCTCTGCTTTGATGTCGGCCCGCATCGGGGCTATAGTCTTGGAGCTAGGCACGGAAAAGAATTGCAAAGGATGAATCCAATCATGGTTAAAACGAAGCCAATCGTTACAAAGATGGGGCGTTCTATGTTAACGACAGCGGCGGGGCGCGCATGTTCCCATTCGGGGCACCTGTCCATTCCTATTTGCCATCCACCAGTGGTAGTAGCCACAATGAGTGCACGACCGTTGACGCATAGAGCGCTGCCATCCTTCGTCGTGATGAGTTTGAAGTCCGATAAGTTGCTTGAAATTCAAAACAGTCCACTACCCAGTTTGTTTTTCTTGTGTGAGCAATTGTGAACAGATTTGTGACAATCCAGTTTTTTAGAATTTCCTAGAAATCCCAAAGGCTCTGTGATTCCTACTGTGCGGCAGCAGTGAAGCCGAGAGGAAGAAGGATGACGGTCATGCGTAGATACTACAATTCCAAGATCTGGTTTCCAGCATTCCTACTGCTTATTGTCGCCACCGCATGCAGCGATCCGGACAAGACCGGCACCAACCCAGGCCTAATCCCGCCCACCGTGATTTCCGAAACGCCCCTTAGTGATGCGGCCGGCGTCTGTCCCAACGCGGTAGTGACCGCCACCTTCAGCGTGGCGATGAATTCTACAACGATCAATGGCACGACTTTTACCTTGACCGGGCCGGGCACTACACCCGTGGCAGGAGCAGTCACCTACGATGCGTCAAGCAACACTGCGACCTTCACACCATCGGGCCCTCTCGCACTGAGCACTCTCTATACCGCCACGATTACGACGGGCGCCACAGACGTGTATGGCATTACGCTAGCGAGTAACTTCGTATGGACCTTCACAACCTCTAGCGAAGCATGTGCTCCGCCCACCGTGATTTCCGTGACCCCTGCAAATGGCGTCTGTCCCAGCACGGCAGTGACCGCTACCTTCAGCGAAGCGATGCTTGCTTCCACGATCAATACCACGACCTTTACTTTGACAGGGCCGGGCGGTGCTGCCGTGGCAGGAGCAGTTACCTACGCTGCGTCAACCGCGACCTTCACACCAACCAACCCTCTCGCACTGAGCACCCTCTATACCGCCACCATTACCACGGGGGCCGAGAACCTCAATGGCAATGCGCTGGCGAGTAACTTTGTGTGGACCTTCACAACCGGTAGCACAGCCTGTGCTCCCACCGTGATTTCCGTTGCCCCACCGGATGGCTCCAGTGGTATATGTCCCAACACCCTGATCGTTGCCACCTTCAGCGAGTCGATGAATCCTTCCACGATCAATACCACCACCTTTACATTGACTGGGCCGGGCCTCGCGCCGGTGGCTGGAGCAGTTACCTATGTTGTGGCCAGCGATGTCGCGACCTTCACACCCACCAACCCTCTAGCACTGGGCACCACTTATACCGCCACCATTACCACGGGGGCCCAGGATCTCGCCGGCAATGCACTAGCAAGTGACCATGTATGGACCTTCACCACATCTGCCACGGCATGTCAAGCCACCGTACCGCTGGGAACGGCCTGCTCGTTTGGAATTCTGGCCGGCTCCACGGTCACCAACTCCGGACCGTCCGTCGTTACCGGGGATGTTGGCGTGTGGCCAGGGTCTGCGATCACTGGATTTGGGCCGGGAGGGGGAACAATAACGGGCACGTTCCACGCGGGTGATGCGGTCGCCCAGACAGCCCAGGGTGACTTGACCACGGCGTATAACTTCGCCGCGGCAGCAGCAGGAGGCGCCGTCCTCCCCGCGGATATAGGAGGGGAAACACTCGCTCCTGGCGTTTATAAGACGACGAGCGCCCAGCCGTCATTGGGAATAACCGGGAACCTCACCCTCAGCGGCAATGGAGTCTACATCTTCCAAATCGTGTCCACACTGACGACAGCAGCGACGAACAGCGACGTCATTCTAAGCGGCGGCGCCACGGCTCAAGACGTGTTCTGGCAGGTCGGTAGTTCGGCGACGCTTGGAACCAGCACAACATTCGCAGGGACCATTATGGCTCAGGCGTCCATCTCGCTTGACACCGGCGCAACGCTGAATGGCAGCGCGTTGGCCCGGACGGGCGCCGTCACCTTGCTCAGCAATCCAGTGAATGTACCTCCCTGTCCATGAGGTATTCGGTAGTGAGATCAGCTTGAGCCTGGTCCACTACTGGACAGGCTGGAAAAGCGTGGTTTCGCGTTATTGAAGTTCGGAGGAATATTAGCATGTCATCTCAATCAAAGAGCCATCCTAGTCGGGTTTTAGCAATGCTGCCGGCAATGATTGCTGTCCTGTGTACGTTTGGCACGCTCGCGGCAGCGCAGGATCAGCCGGCTCCCAAATGGGAGTTATACGGCGGATATTCCTTCCTCTATCCAAACACCGATGTGCACGGCCTGCTTCCCGCAGGAGTGCTCCCGGTGAGCAGCCGCTTGGAATCGAATCCGCGGGGCGCGGGTGCCAGTATCACCTATGACTTCAATCGCTGGTTCGGCCTCACCCTCGACGCCAGCACCCATTGGGGCAGCGGCGAGACCGGGCTGAACAACCGAATTGACGACGCCGCATTCTCCAACCTCTCCTTCGGGCCGAAGGTTACTTTCCGCAGCGCTCATTTCTCTCCATTTCTAGAGGTGTTAGTGGGCGACCACCGTCTTATGCCTGATGCCTTCCACGATATCGACAAGTTAGGGTTCATGGTCGGCGGCGGGCTTGATGTCAACGCGTCGAGGCACGTTGCGTTGCGGCTAATCAGGGCAGACTACGTTATGTCCAGCTACCGCTATGGTCCTTCGGCCACGACTCCCAGCACCAATCTCAGGGGCGTAAGACTGCAGGCGGGCCTTGTGTTTAACTTCGGCGGCGAACGGACTGGAACGCCACCCACGGCAGCCTGCTCCGTACAGCCAGCCGAGATCTTTGCCGGTGAGCCGGTTACCGTGACTGCCGCTGGATCTAATTTCAATCCCAAGCGTACGGTCGTGTATAAGTGGACTGGCTCCGGGGTGAAACCTGGAGAGGCCGGTGCGGCCACGCAGATTGACACTACAGGGTTGCAATCCGGCCCATATCAGGTCACCGCCAGTTTGAGCGATGGCAGTAAGAATGGCGTTGCCTCCTGCAGTGCCAGGTTCACGGTGAAAGAGGCGCGTCCGCCGGTGATTTCATGCTCGTCCGACCCGGCGAGCGTGCCGATGGGTGGGACCTCAACCATCAGTTCGAACGCCAGCAGCCCCGATGGCCGCAGGTTGACCTACAGCTACACCACCAGCGCCGGAAACATTGCCGGCAACACCTCCACAGCAACCCTCGACACCGGGGGCGCTCAGCCTGGGACAATTACCGTGACTTGCAACGTGGGCGATGACCGCAATCCGCCGCTCATGGCTTCTTCCTCAACCACGGTGAACCTGCAAGCGCCACTCCCACCAACTCCGACGCCCGATGTCGCTGCCATCGAGAGGAGGCTTGCCCTGCACAGTGTTTATTTTGCGACGGCGAAGCCTACCCTCGAGAATCCCGAGGCCGGCCTGCTGGCCAGCCAGGAGAAGACACTCAATGCGCTCGCTAGTGATTTCAAGACCTATCTCCAGAGCAAGCCGGATGCCCGGTTGACTCTTGAAGGCCATGCCGATCCGCGCGGTTCCGTGGAATACAATCAGGGGCTCTCCGAGCGGCGAGTGGACCGCGTCAAGCGATTCCTGGTCGAACAGGGCGTTCCGGCCGCTAACATCCAGACCAAGGCGTTCGGCAAGCAAGAAAACCTCACCGACGCCCAGGTGAAGGACGCGGTTGAACGCAACCCCGAGTTGAGTCCAGCAGACCGGCAGCGGGTGCTCAATAATATGAGAACGATCATCCTGGCCAGCAATCGCCGCGTGGACGTCACTCTGAGTAACGCCGGCCAGGCATCTCAGGAATCCGTCCGCCAGTACCCCTTCAACGCTGCGGATTCCCTGACGCTGCTCAAGGAGGCACAAACGAAAAAAACGACCGGGCCAGTCGCAAAGAAAAAGGCAAAGCCTAAGGCTCAGTAATAGGCCAAGTCGAAGGCGCAACACCGAGAAACGGCCGGCCGGGTGCATCACTGGGCCGGCCTTTTCTTGGCTCCTCGGCAATTGGATCCGGTCGCACTACCGTGTCACTCGGAGCCAGCGACCCAGAATTTGGAGCGCCCCGATGCAATCCGGGCTTTTCCCGATTTGGAACCATCCAGCGCATGGCCGGCTAGTGGTTTTCGGTTATTCGCGCCGTTCAGGAAAGTGGTAAAATACACTTGTTTTTGTGTAGGCAGAAGGAGCTGCCTGTGTCCCCTGCTCGCCAAACCAACGGTTCTTCGCAAAGAATACAGATCGTCCGCCAAACTCCGATCCTCCTGACATTCCAAACAGAACGCAAGGCCATACGTCCAAAAGTAGCAGGCAAGAAGAGGCGCGACTTCGATCCGCATGCATTCCTCTCGACCATCGGTGAGGGCAGGAAATTTGTGCTCTTCCGGCAAAAACAGACAATCTTTGCGCAAGGAGATGCCGCTGATGCGGTGTTTTACATCCGGACGGGCAAGGTAAAACTCACTGTCGTCTCGAAGATTGGCAAGGAGGCGACGATCGGCATATTAGGGGATGGACAGTTTTTCGGCGAAGGTTCACTTGCGGGCCAGTCGCTTCGCATGGGCTCTGCAACCGCTATGACCGATTGCGCCACTTTGCGGATCGACAAGAAAGCTATGATGGAAGCGCTTCATCGGGAACACAAATTTTCCGACCTGTTCGTGGCCTACTTGTTGGCGCGGAACATCCGATACGAAGAAGACCTGGTCGATCAGCTTTTCAATTCGAGCGAAAAGAGGCTGGCCCGGATCCTCTTGCTGCTCGCTCATTTTGGCAAGGAAGGGATACCCCAGGCTGTCGTTCCCAAGATCAGTCAGGAAATGCTCGCGGAAATGATCGGCACAACCCGCTCACGGGTCAGCTTCTTCATGAACCGATTCAGAGAATTGGGTTTTATTCATTACAACGGTGGGCTACAAGTCCATAGCTCGCTCCTCAATGTAGTTCTGCACGACTAGCTGTTCTTTCCAGCGTGATTCCCCCAAGAAACCAGATAGCAACGGCTCGGGTGAGATTGGACGTGTGTTCCACAGCAAGTCGGCCGGTGGGTGCCGGTAGTGATCGGCAACCCGGTGCTGCAAAAGCATTCGTTTGAGCAATTCTGAACAGTTTCCTTGAGCCCAAGTATTGAGAATGGAATTGTGAAGGTGAACCATGCCCCCATCGGCTTATGCGGAACTCAAACGAGCATTACTTCTTTGCATCGACGATAACGAGGACGTGCTGGAATGCGAGAAATCGTTCCTTGAGAGCTTCGGGTATACCGTTCTGACCGCTGCCAGTGGTGGCGAGGGACTGGAACTGGCCGCTATGCACTCGGTGGACGTTGTCATCCTCGACTACTTCATGCCCGAGATGAACGGGCAAGAGGTTGCCATCGAAATGAGACGGCTTAGGCCGCAAGCGCCAATCATCCTGCTTACCGGGGCAGTGGATGTTCCTGAGCAAGCCTTGCAGCAGGTAGATGCTTTCATCTCTAAGGATCGTTTGGCCAGCCAGTTATTGCCCGCGATCGCACAATTGTACGGATGCGCATGCCTTCCTGCGCATTCGTATGACGCATGACGGCGGGCGAGGAGCAGTTCTAGATCTGCAAACGCTACGACGCGAGGCCTTCATCACTGTGGAGTTCAGCCGGTGCGGTGACAGCCTCTCGCTGCCCGGCCTTAGTGCGTTGCCAGGTAAGTCCCAGTTACATATCCGAGAGTGCCGCCCACCAGGATGTCCGAGGCGAAATGCTTCTTCCCCCCGACTCGCGCGAGGCTGACGCCCGTCGCTAGCCCGTAAACACTCCACTTAAGCCAACGCTTATTCGGGTAGCGATGGGCGATAACGCTCGCGAATGCGAAGCTGATCGCGGCATGCCCCGAAGGAAACGATCTGCCGCCCTCCCAGAACTCGCCGTGGGCGTTTGCAGCGTAGGCATATTGACGGTTGGTAGCCACCTTGATCCCTGTGGTCATCAAGGACGCGGCGCCCATAGCTTCGAGAGCAGTGAAGCCAGTGTTTGCCGCATAGGATGAGCGGTGCCCTGAGCAACCCACTAAGTACATCATCCCCGCCGTACCTAGCTCGATTCCAAGACCCACGTTTGATCCCCGCGACGCGGCCTGCGCGAATGAGGGCGAATGAATGTGGCGGTTGATGTGATCGTCACTCGATGCGATTAATAGCCCGGTGGCTGCCGCGATTGGCAATTCCCATTTGAGATTGCGCAGCCGGATGGCATTACGGGGGGCCGC